>NZ_JACJFU010000021.1:0-15427 GCF_014164635.1 Paracoccus sp. MC1854
CGGGCGTGGCGAAGGTGCTGGTGGCCGAGGGCGCGGCCTATGCCCACCGTCTGGCCGAGCCGATGGCGGCGCTGCTGGTCGGGCTTGCGCCGCAGTTCAGCCACATCGCCGCCCCGGGCACCACGGATGCCCGCAACGTCCTGCCGCGCGCGGCGGCGCTTCTGGACGTGATGGTGATCCCCGAGGTCAGCCGGATCGTGGACGCCGACACCTTCGAGCGCGGCGTCTACACCTCGGCCGCGATCCAGACGGTCAAGTCCTCGGACCCGATCAAGGTGCTGACGGTGCGCATCGCCAGCTTCGACGCGGCGGGCGAGGGTGGCTCGGCCCCGGTCGAGGCCGCCGCTGCCGCCGCCGATCCCGGCCTGTCCTCCTGGGTCGAGGACCGGGTGGCGGCCTCGGACCGCCCCGAGCTCACCTCGGCCAAGCGCATCGTCTCGGGCGGGCGGGCGATCGGGTCCAAGGAGAACTTCGCCCTGATCGAGGCCTTGGCCGACAAGCTGGGCGCGGCCGTGGGGGCAAGCCGGGCCGCGGTTGATTCGGGCTATGCCCCGAACGACTGGCAGGTGGGCCAGACCGGCAAGGTGGTGGCGCCCGAGCTTTACATCGCCGCCGGCATCTCGGGCGCGATCCAGCATCTTGCGGGCATGAAGGACAGCAAGGTCATCGTCGCCATCAACAAGGACGAGGAGGCCCCCATCTTCCAGGTCGCCGACTACGGACTGGTGGGAGACATCTTCACCGTGCTGCCGGAACTGACCGAGAAGATCTGATCCCTCAGTGATCCATCGAACCGCCCGGCTGCAACCGGGCGGTTCTTTCCTGTCCGGCGTTTTCGCATTGAACCGCCACCGCCTGCCGACCTATCGTCCCCCCGGAACCGGAAAGCGAAGGGAAACAGGCATGGCGGTGCAATCGGTGGGCGTGATCGGCGCCGGGCAGATGGGCAATGGCATCGCCCATGTCTTTGCGCTTTCGGGCTACGATGTGCTGATGACCGACATCTCGGCCGATGCGATGGCCAATGCGGTGGCCCTCATCGACAAGAACCTCGAACGGCAGGTCGGCCGCGGCAGGATCTCGGCCGAGGAGAAGGCTACCGCCATGGCCCGCATCCGCACCACGCCGAATATCGAGGAACTGGGCCAGACCGACCTGGTGATCGAGGCCGCCACCGAACGCGAGGACGTCAAGAACCGGATCTTCGAGCAGATCGTCCCGCATCTGAAGCCCGAGACGATCCTGACCTCGAACACCTCGTCGATCTCGATCACCCGGCTGGCGTCCCGCACCGACCGGCCGGAACGCTTCATGGGCTTTCATTTCATGAACCCCGTTCCGGTGATGCAGCTGGTCGAACTGATCCGCGGCATCGCCACCGACGAACCGACCTATCGCACGCTCTGCGCGGTGGTCGAAAAGCTGGGCAAGATCCCCGCCAGCGCCGAGGATTTCCCCGCCTTCATCGTCAACCGCATCCTCGTGCCCATGATCAACGAGGCGGTCTATGTGCTATACGAAGGCGTCGGCAACGTCCGCTCGATCGACCAGTCGCTGAAGCTGGGCGCGAATCACCCGATGGGCCCGCTGGAGCTTGCGGACTTCATCGGGCTGGATACCTGCCTTGCGATCATGAACGTGCTGCATGACGGGCTGGCGGACACGAAATACCGCCCCTGCCCGCTGCTGGTGAAATATGTCGAGGCCGGATGGCTTGGCCGCAAGACCCGGCGCGGCTTCTACGACTATCGCGGCGAGGAGCCGGTCCCGACCCGTTGACGGGTGATTGACGGAGGGATGCGTGCGGGCGCAGTCTGCACTGCGCCCAACACGAAAGGACGAACCCGTGACCGCTCCGTGGACTGACCACCGGCTGGCCGCGGGTGGAACCGAGAACGAGGTGGGGTTGCTTGGACTGGCGACGGCCCTGCCACCCCACGTCCTGCCGCAAGCCGAGGTCATCGCCCGCGCCCGCGAGCTGTTGGCCCCGCGCTATCCGCAGTTCGAGCGGATCGTCTCGGCCTTCGAGAATGCCGGCATCGACAAGCGCCATTCGGTCGTGCCCTTCGACTGGTTCGGCCGACCGCATGGCTGGAAGGCGCGCAACGACGCCTATCTTGCCGGGGCGGCCGACCTGTTCCGCGAGGTCGCTGGCCGGGCGCTGGCCGCGGCCGGTCTGCGGTCGGACCAGATCGACGGCATCGTCACCATCTCCTCGACCGGGGTCGCCACCCCGACGCTGGAAGCTGTCGTGGCGCGGCAGATGGGCTTTCGCGCCGACGTGATGCGGGTGCCGGTCTTCGGGCTGGGCTGCGCGGGGGGCGTCTCGGGGCTGTCCATCGCGCGGGACCTGGCGGCGGCCCGTCCCGGATCGCGGGTGCTGCTGGTCGCGGTGGAAACCTGCACGCTGCTGTTCCGCATGGACCGGATGGACAAGGCCGACATCATCGCCACGGCGCTTTTCGGGGATGGGGCGGCCGCGGCGGTCCTGGGCTCCGGCCCCGCAGCCGGTTCCGCGCCGCGCCTCGGGCGCGGGGTGCAGCACATGTGGCCCGACACCCTCGACATTATGGGCTGGAACGTGGACGACACGGGGCTGGGCGTGATCTTCGACCGCTCGATTCCCGGTTTCGCCACCGATCAGCTTGGCGCGGCCTTCGCCGCGATGCGTCCCGCCCTCGGGCCTGCGCCTGTCAGCCGGCTCGTCTGTCATCCCGGTGGGGCCAAGGTCGTCACCGCCATCGAGACGGCGCTGGACCTGCCCGAGGGCACGCTGGATCTGGAACGCGAGGTGCTGCGCGACGCCGGCAACATGTCCGCGCCCACGGTGCTGTTCGTGCTGGAACGGATGCTGGCGCGACAGCCGCAGGGACGGCTGCTGCTGTCGGCGCTGGGTCCGGGCTTCACCCTGTCGATGCTGCCGCTGGATGTCTGAAGCAGTCTGGCCCTCGGTCCTGTTCATCGGCTTTCTGATCGCCCAGCGGCTGGCGGAACTCGCCCTCGCCCGCCGCAACACCGCCCGCCTGCTGGCGCGCGGCGCCGTCGAGCATGGGGCGGCGCATTACCCGCTGATCGTCGCCCTGCACGCCGGCTGGCTCGTCGCCATTGCGCTGCTGGGCTGGGGAGAGCCGTTGCGGCCGTTCTGGCTGGCGATCTTCGTGCTGCTGCAGGGGCTGCGGCTGTGGATACTCGGCACCCTGGGCCCGCGTTGGACCACCCGCATCATCGTGCTGGACGAACCGCTGGTCCGGCGTGGCCCGTTCCGTGTCCTGCGCCACCCGAACTACACGCTGGTGGTGGCCGAGATCGCGGTGGCGCCGCTGGTGCTTGGCCTCGGCTGGGTGGCGCTGGTGTTCTCGGTCCTCAATGCGGCTGTGCTGACGATCCGCATCCGGGCGGAAAACGCCGCGATTTACCCGCGCTGACCGATCCGGGGCTCGGTCCCCGCCAGCAGCCGGGCGATGTTGGTCCGGTGCTTGAGGAAGATCAGCACCGCCATGAACAGCGCCGTCAGCGCAAGTCCCTGCGCGCCGAGAACCAGCGCGAGGATCGGTGCCCCCGCCGCCGCGACCAGCGCCGACAGCGACGAGATGCGGGTAATCGCCGCCGTCGCCAGCCACAGCCCGCAAGCTATCAGCCCGATGGGCCAGTGAAGCGCGATGGTGGTGCCGAGGAAGGTCGCAACCCCCTTGCCGCCCCTGAAGCCCAGAAAGACGGAAAACAGATGGCCCAGAAAGGCGGTGGCACCCGCGACCAGCGCCGCGTCTTCGCCGCCCAGCCAGCGGGCAACCAGCACCGCGACCGCGCCTTTGCCGCTGTCCAGAAGCAGGGTCGCCAGCGCCGCGCCCTTGTTCCCCGTCCGCAGCACATTGGTCGCGCCGATGTTGCCAGACCCGATCTTGCGCAGATCGCCGAGGCCAAGCGCCCGCGTGATGAGGACGCCGAAGGGCACCGATCCCAGCAGATAGCCCAGCACCGCGGCAAGGATCATCGCCGACGGCTCAATCATCCTCGCCCCCGAAGACGCGCTTTCCGCCGACCCATGTTCCCAGCACACGCCCTTCCATTCGCGTGCCGTCGAAAGGCGTGTTCTTCGACTTGGACCGCAACGCGAAGCGGTCAAGCACGAAGGGCGCATCGGGATCGAACAGCACCAGGTCGGCGGCCGCCCCGATGGCGAGCCGCCCGCCGTCCAGCCCCAGCCGACGCGCCGGGTTCAGCGACATTGCCCGCCACAGTTGTGCCAACCCCACGCCGCCCCCATGATAAAGCCGCATGGCCGCGGGCAGCAGCGTTTCCAGCCCCACCGCGCCGGGGGCCGCAACCTCGAAGGGCAGGCGCTTGGCCTCCTCGTCCTGCGGCGTGTGGAAAGACCCGATCACGTCGATGCGCCCCTCGGCCACCGCCTCGACCAGCGCCAGCCGGTCGTCCTCGGACCGAAGCGGAGGCGTCAGCCGGAAAAAGGTGCGGTAATCCCCCACGTCGAACTCGTTCAGCGTGAGATGGTGGATCGAGGTCCCCGCCGTCACGTCCAGCCCCGCCGCCCGCGCCCGGTCCAGCACCACAAGCGCCGCCGCCGTGGTGATCTGGTCGGCGTGCCAGCGCACCCCCGTCGCCTCGACCAAGGCAAGATCCCGCTCCAGCCCCATCCGCTCGGCCAGCGGCGTGACCGAGGGCAGCCCGTAAAGCGAGGCGAACTTGCCACTGGTCGCCGCCGCCCCCTGCGACAGCCCCGCATCCTGCGGATGCCCCACAATCAGCGCGCCCAGGCCCCGCGCATAGGTCATGCAGCGCGACAGCAGACGGGTGTTTTTCACCACCCGCACCCCGTCGGTGAAGGCCACCGCACCCGCATCCTGCAGGAACCCCATCTCGACCATCTCGGCGCCCATCCGCCCGCGCGTCAGCGCCGCCTGATGGCGAATGCGAACCGGCTGTTCCGAGGCGCGACGGGTCACGAATTCCAGCGATTCCGGCGCGTCGATGGGCGGCAGGGTATCGGGCCGGGCGACGATGGTCGTGACCCCCCCCGCCGCCGCTGCCAGCGCGGCCGAGCGCATCGATTCCTTGTGCCGCTCGCCCGGCTCGCCGATCTTGACGCCCCAGTCCACGATCCCCGGCGCAAGGCAGCGCCCTGCACAATCCACAATGCGCGCCCCTTCCGGCGCGTCGTCGTCCACGGAAACGATCAACCCGTCCTGAACGGTCAGGCTGCCGGGCTCGTCCGTCAGCGCCTCGGGGTCGATCAGGCGGGCGTTCTGGAAATGCAGGATCATGACAGCGCCCGGAGTTCTTCCTGATGAAGATACCCATGCGACCGCGACGAAAGGACCGAGGCTTCAGACATAGGTCCCCTCCCCCGCCGCCCTGGCCCCGCGCTCGGCGCGGAGGTTCCGCGCCAGCAGGTCCATCGCGGCCATGCGGACGGCCACGCCCATTTCCACCTGATCCTGGATCACGCTGCGGTTGATGTCGTCGGCGAGGGTGCCGTCGATCTCGACCCCACGGTTCATCGGGCCGGGATGCATCACGATGGCGTCGGGCTTGGCCAGCGCCAGCTTTGCCGCATCCAGGCCCCACCGGTGGAAATATTCACGCTCGGACGGGATGAAGCCGCCGTCCATCCGCTCCTTCTGCAGCCGCAGCATCATCACCACGTCAGCATCCTTCAGTCCCTCGGCCATGTCCTCGCAGACCTCGCAGCCAAGCTCGCCCACGCCCGAGGGCATCAGCGTCGCCGGACCCACCAGCCGCACGCGGTTCTCCATCTTGCCCAGCAGGATGAGGTTGGACCGGGCCACGCGGGAATGGGCGATGTCGCCGCAGATGGCGACGGTCAGCCGGTGCAGCCGCCCCTTGGCGCGGCGGATCGTCAGCGCGTCCAGCAGCGCCTGCGTCGGATGCTCGTGCCGCCCGTCGCCGGCGTTCAGGACGGCGCAGTTCACCTTTTCGGCCAAAAGGTTCACCGCGCCGGAATGGGGATGGCGCACCACCAGCAGGTCGGGCTGCATCGCGTTCAGCGTCAGCGCCGTGTCGATCAGCGTCTCGCCCTTCTTCACGCTGCTTTGTGCCACGGCCATGTTCATCACGTCCGCGCCCAGCCGCTTGCCGGCGAGTTCAAAGCTCGACTGTGTGCGGGTCGAGGCCTCGAAGAACAGGTTGATCTGGGTCAGCCCTTCCAGCGCGTCGCCGTGCTTCACCGTGCGCCGGTTCAGTGCGACATAGGTCTCGGCCAGATCCAGCAGGGTCGTGATCTCGGCGGGCGAAAGCTGTTCGACACCAAGCAGGTGGCGGGCGCGGAACGTCATGGCGGGCCTCCGGGGTCGCAGGTGCGGCCTCTATCGCAAACCGGCGCGGACCGGGCAAGCCGCGGGCATCTTTCCGCACCAAATACCCCGTGCCCCCCCAAGACGGCGGGGGCAGCCCCCGGCCCTGCGGCCGGTCAGGCGTGCCCGGCCGCCGTGGACAGGGCCAGCGGATCGACGCCCAGCGACCTCAGCGCGGCCTGCCATTTCTGGGCGTTGTCGGTGCCGAAGATCAGCTCGTCGCCGGCCTCGGCGGTCAGCCAGCCGTTCGCCATCATCTCGGTTTCCAACTGGCCCGCATCCCAGCCCGCATATCCCAAGGACAGCACCGCCCGGTCGGGCCCCTTCCCCCGGGCGATGTCCTCGAGGATGTTGCGCGTCGTCGTCAGCCCCAGGCGCAGCCCGCCGATCCGCAGCATCCCCTCGTCCTCGGTGTCATCCTCGGGCAGAGGATGCAGGACAAAGCCGCGGCCGGGTTCGACCGGGCCGCCGAAATGGACGGGAACCGCCGGGGCGCCCCCCCTGGAGTCGATGCCGAGCTGCCCCAGCAGGTCGGAGAAGCCGATGCCGGGCAGGGGCTTGTTCAGCACGATGCCCATGGCGCCTTCGTCGCCGTGGGCGCAGATCAGCACCACGGAATGGGCAAAGCGCGGATCGGCCATGCCCGGCATGGCGATCAGCACCTTGCCGGTCAGGTTGTCGGGCCGGTGTCCCCGGGGATCTGCGGAATCATCGGAACGGGTCATGGGTCTTCCTTTCGGATGAAACATCGGCATCCCCCGGCCCTCGCGCAAGATTGCACGGCACCGTGGCGCAGATGTGACTTCCACCCCGCCCCCTGCCGGCCTAGGTCGGTTCCATGACGCGCCTTGCCCTGCCTCTTGCCGCCTTTCTCGCCCTCGGCCCCGCATGGGCAGGCGACCTGCCGCCGGGATTGGCGCGGGCCGAGCTGCTGCCCCCCTACATCACCGAGGCCGGCAGCCTGATGACCGCCCTGCGGCTGGAGCTTTTGCCGGGGTGGAAGACCTACTGGCGCAGCCCGGGCGACAGCGGGGTGCCGCCGCAGTTCGACTGGACAGCCGCGACGAACCTCGGCCACGCCGCGCCGCACTGGCCGCGCCCCGAGGTGATCGATTCGGGCGGAGAGCGGACGCTCGGCTATCACGGTGCGCTGGTGCTGCCGATCGAGATCACGCCCGCCGCGCCGGGACAGCCGGTCGGCGGAAAGGTCGCGGTCGAACTGGGCCTCTGCCTCAACGTCTGCGTGCCCGCGCATCTGTCGATGGCGATTCCCCCCGTCACCCCCTTGCCGGACCCCCGCATCATCGCGGCGCTGGCGCAGGTGCCCGAGACGGTCGAGGCGGCGTTGAACTGCAGCATGACCGAGATCGCGGACGGGGTGCAGGTCGCGGCCTCGGTCGAAGGCACGGCCGGCGCGGGCACCGCCGCCGCGCTGGAGCTTGCCGCGCCCGAGGTCTGGGTGTCGGCCCCCGACCTGACGGCGGAAGACGGGCGGCTGACGGCGGTCGCGGATTTCGTGCCGCCGGTCGCCCGCCCCTTTCCGCTGGACCCCGCGCAGGTGCGGCTGACGCTGATCGGCCCCGAGGGCGCAGTCGAATATCAGGGCTGCGACCCGGCCTGAAGCCGGGCGGACAGCGACAGCAGGTCCGCCCAGGCATCGCGCTTGGCGATGGGGTTGCGCAGCAGATAGGCGGGATGCGTCATCGGCAGGGCGGGCCGGCCGAAGGCTTCCGTCCAATGCCCCCGCAGCCGCAGGATGCCGTCCCGGCCCAGCGCCGCCTTGCAGGCCGCGTTGCCCATCAGCACAAGGAAATCCGGCGCCGCCAGTTCGACATGGCGGGCGACGAAGGGCAGCATCGCGTCGATCTCGGCCTCTTCGGGGCGGCGATTGCCGGGGGGCCGCCATGGCAGGACATTGGTGATGTAAAGCGCGCGTTCCGCATCCGCCGCCTGCCGCGACAGGCCGATCGCGTCGAACATCCGGTCGAGCAACTGCCCCGAACGTCCCACGAAGGGGCGGCCCTGCCGGTCTTCCTCCTCGCCCGGCGCTTCGCCGAGGATCATCACCCGCGCGGAAGGGTTGCCGTCCGAGAAGACGAAGTTGCGGGCGCCCCGGCGGATGTCCAGCCCCTCGAAGCCGCCCTGGATCTCGGACAATTCGGCCAGCGTCCGGGCGCGGGCGGCCATCGCCGCTGCCTGTCCGGCCTGAGCGGCGGCGGGTTCAAGGCCCGGCAGCGCGCCCGTCCCCTGACCCGAGGTCATCGGCGCGGCAGGCTCGGGCCGCGCCACCGGCGGCCGGACCGGTTCGGCATAGCGGTCCACCGGCGCGTCGAGGATCGGCTCGTCCACGCCCATCTCGCGCTGCCATTCCAGCAGCACCAGCGCGGTTTCCGCGTCGAGGGTCGTCCCCCTCCATGTCGGGTTGGCGGTCATGGGGCGAAGCTACGCGCCCGGCCGCATCCGGGCAACCGTCACCGCGGCGCCGCGGCGCGGGCCAGCCGGTCATTGATGGCCAGCCCCAGCCCCTTTGCAGGGATGGGCGCCACGGCGATGGGGCGGCCCCGCCGGTCGGCGGCGCGCAGGGCGTCGAACAGCCGCGCCGCGGCCTCGGTCAGATCGCCCGTGGCCGACAGCGTCAGGTCGCCCGCGATGGGGCCGAAGCCGATCAGCGTCTCGTCCTCGCGCCTCTCGGTCGCGCCCAGCCGGACGCTCGCTGCAGGGGCGTAGTGGCTGGACAGCTGCCCCGGCGCGTCGGGGGCGGAAAGCTCCGCGCCGTGCGCCAGCGGATAGCCCAGCGCGGCCTCGATGGCCTCGGCCGGAACCCCGCCGGGGCGCAGCAGGGTGGCCGCGCCGTCGCGCCAGCCTACGATGGTCGATTCGACCCCGACCGGGCAGGCGCCCCCGTCCACCACCGCCGCGATCCGGCCCGAAAGCCCGCCGTCGGGATCAAGCACATGCGCCGCCGCCGTTGGGCTGATCCGGCCCGAGCGGTTGGCCGAGGGAATCGCCAGCGGCCCGCCGAAAGCCGCCAGCACCGCATGGCCGACAGGATGCGAAGGCACCCGCAGACCCACTGTTTCCAGCCCGGCCGTCACGATCCCGGGGATGCCTGCCTCGAGGCTCAGCGGCACCACCAGCGTGAGTGGACCGGGCCAGAAGGCCCGCGCCAGCCGCAGCGCCTCGTCATCGAAGGCGCCGATCTCAAGGGCGGCTCCGGCATCGGCCGTGTGAACGATCAGCGGGTTGAAGGATGGCCGCCCCTTGGCCTCGTAGATGCGCGCGACCGCCTGGCCGTTCCGGGCGTCGGCGGCCAGCCCGTAGACCGTCTCGGTCGGCAGCGCGACGGTTTCCCCCGCAGCCAGCAGCCGGGCCGCATGGGCGATGCCCTGGGGGTCGGGACGCAAGGTCAGGGTGGGACGGCCGGTCATCGCGCCTCGTTGCGGGTTGCGGTCGGCCGGACGACGGCTAGGGTTGCGGCAACGGTTCAGATACGCGCGCCGGGCTGGAATGCAACGGCCCTCGCGCGGCAGGGGGAAACAGTTTCATGGCCTATCGCGCACCCGTCAGTGACATCGCCTTTATCCTTGAATCCGTGGTGCCGCTGGCCCCCGTCGCCGCGACCGAGCGCTTTGCCGAGGCGACCCCCGACACCGTCGCCGCGATCCTGGGCGAAGCCGGGCGCATGGCATCCGAGGTGCTGGCGCCCCTGAACCGCAGCGGCGACCTGACGCCCGCGCGGCTGGAAAACGGCGCGGTGCGGACCTCGCCCGGCTTTGATGCAGGGATGGCGGCCATCGCCGAGGGCGGCTGGATCGGGCTGTCGGCCGACCCTGAATACGGCGGCGCGGGCCTGCCGCAGACGCTGAACGTCGCCGTGGGCGAGATGATGGCGGGCGCAAACCTTGCGCTGCAACTGAACCCGCTGCTGACGCAGGGCCAGATCGAGGCGCTGCAGCACCACGCCAGCGACGGGATCAGGGCGCTGTATCTGCCCAAGCTGATCTCGGGCGAATGGAACGGCACCATGAACCTGACCGAGCCGCAGGCGGGGTCCGACGTGGGCGCCCTTTCCACGCGGGCCGAACCCGACGGGGACGGCAGCTACCGCATCACCGGGCAGAAGATCTTCATCACCTGGGGCGACAGCGACGTGAACGCGAACACCTGCCACCTCGTGCTGGCCCGCCTGCCCGATGGCGGCAAGGGCACGCGGGGGATCAGCCTGTTCATGGTGCCCAAGCACATCCCCGACGACAGCGGCAGGCTGGGCGTGGCCAACAGCCTCAAGGTCGTGTCGCTGGAACACAAGATGGGCATCCACGGCTCTCCCACCTGCGTGATGAGCTTCGAGGGCGCCAAGGGCTGGCTCGTGGGCGAGGAACACAAGGGCATGGCCGCGATGTTCACGATGATGAACGCGGCACGGCTGGCCGTTGGGATGCAGGGCGTTGCGGTGGGGGAAGCCGCGCTGCAGCACGCCTCGGGTTATGCGGCGGACCGCGGGCAGATGGGGCCGATCATCGGCCACCCGGACGTGCGCCGGATGCTGGCCACCGCGCGGGCCGAGGTCTTCGCCGCCCGCGCCATCGGCCTTGCCTGCGCGCAGGCGCTGGACATGGCGGCGGCAATGCAGGATGCCGATCACGCGTCCCGCGCGGCGTTCCTGACGCCCATCGCCAAGGCTTACGGCACCGATGTGGGCTGCCGCGTGGCCGACATGGGCGTGCAGGTCCATGGCGGCATGGGCTATGTCGAGGAAACCGGCGCCGCCCAGTATCTGCGCGACGTCCGCATCACCCCCATCTACGAAGGCACCAACGGCATCCAGGCCATCGACCTCGTGCTGCGGAAGATGATGGACGGCGGCGAGGCCGCCTTCCGCCTGATCGACGAGGTGCTGGACGGCGCCAAGGACGCGCAGACGGAACTGCCCGATCTCGCCCGTGCCCTGTGGGATGCCGCCGAGACGCTGCGCGACGCCACGACCGCGCTGATCGAATTGGGTCAGGCCGACCGACTGGCGGGGGCGATGCCCTATCTCAATGCCTTCGCCCGGGTGCTGGGCGCGCATTTCCACCTGATCGCCGCGCTCAAGGGCGATGAATCACGCAAGATCCTGGCGCGCATCTTCATCACCCGCGTCCTGCCCCGGAACGCGGGCGACCTGGCCGAGGCGCGGGCGGGCATCGCCGACCTGCAGGCCATCCCCGACGCCGCCTTCGCCGGCACCGCATGACGGCCGCACCCCGGCCGACGGACGGCATCCGCCACCCCTGGCCCGAGCCGCCGGCAGAAGGCGAGGCAATCGAGGTCGCGCCGGGCGTGTTCTGGATGCGGCTGCCGCTGCCGATGCGGCTCGATCACGTCAACGCCTATGCGCTGGCCGATGCCGACGGCTGGACGATCGTGGACACTGGGTTCGACACCAAACGCGCCCGCGCCATCTGGCAGACGCTGCTTGCCGGGCCGCTGGCGGGCGCGCCGGTGGCGCGGGTGCTGGCCACGCATCAGCACCCCGACCACATCGGGCTGGCCGGCTGGTTCATGGACCAGGGGGCGGAGTTGCTGACCAGCCGGACGGCCTGGCTGTTCGCGCGGATGCTGTCGCTCGACGTGCAGGAAAGCCCGGTGCCGCAGCAGGTGGAGTTCTGGCGCCGCGCCGGCATGGACGAGGCGCGGCTGGACCAGCGGATGCGGGAACGTCCGTGGAACACCGCCGATGTCGTCCACCCGCTGCCCTTGGGCTATCGCCGGCTGCGGGACGGCCAGCGCCTGCGGCTGGGCGGGCGCGACTGGGCGGTGCTGACCGGCGAGGGCCATGCGGCCGAGCATCTGACGCTCTGGTCGGACAGCGACGATCTGGTGATCGGCGGCGACCAGCTTCTGCCCGGCATCTCGCCCAACCTCGGGGTTTACGCGACCGAACCGGGGGCCGATCCGGTCGGCGACTGGCTGGACAGTTGCGCCCGTTTCGCAGGACTGGCCGAGCCGCGCCACCTTGTCCTGCCCGGCCACAAGCTGCCCTTCACCGGCCTGCCGCAGCGGTTGCAGCAACTGGCGGAAAACCACGAATCGGCCCTCCGCCGGCTGGCCGCCGCCCTGGCCCAAGGTCCGCGCACGGCGGCGGGCTGCTTCGACCTGCTGTTCGGCCGCCGGATCGGCGACAGCGAATACGGGCTGGCGCTGGCCGAGGCGGTCGCTCACCTGAACGCGCTTCAGGCCCGCGGCGTGGCGTGGCCGGTCGGCACCGACGCGCTGGGCGGGGTGTTGTGGAGGGCGTGACAGCGCCTGCGCTTTGAGCTAGCGATACGCCGACACGCCGCGACCAGGGAAGAACGGAAGACAGATGGCCACGACGCATTCGCAGAACTCCGCCGACCGCCACGCCGAGGGTCATCACACCCACGGCACCATGGAAATCGCCACCCAGGAGCGGACCTTCAACGGCTTCATCCGCCTTGCCACCTGGAGCGCGGTCGCCGTCATCGCGATCCTGATCTTCCTGGCGCTTTCCAACGCCTGAAAACCGCCATTCGCCGACCGCCCGACGAAGGCGGCGGCTTCGGGGGACCGAGATGATGATGCCGATGCACAGGCGCTCTTTCCTGGCGCTGTCCGCGACGGCCGCGCTGGCGGCCTGCGCCGAGCCACGCTGGGCCGAGGACGACACCCTGCGCCGCGCCCGCTTCGTGTCGGGCGAGCCGCCCTCGGTCACGCTGTTCACAATCATCGGCATCCCGCGCGGCGAGGGCGGCCATTCCGCCCTGATGATCAACGGCAGCCAGCGGGTCATCTACGACCCCGCAGGAAGCTGGGAACACCCGCAGATCCCCGAACGCAACGACGTGCTTTACGGGATCACCGACAACTTCAAGCGCTTCTACATCGACTACCACGCGCGCGAGACCTACTGGGTCGCCGAGGACACCGTCTTCGTCCGCCCCGAGGTGGCCGAGGCCGCCATCCGCGCGGTCGAGGCGCAGGGGGCCTCGCCGAAAAGCTACTGCGCGGTGAACAGCGGGCAGGCGCTGCGCAACGTGCCGGGCTTCGAGGGCGCGCCCACCGGCTTCAGCCCGCTGAAGCTGCGCGAATGGTTCCTGACCCTGCCGGGGGTGCAGTCGAAACGGCACCAGGACGGCGATCCGGCCAACAACCACGACGTCCTGCTGCGGCAGAAGGATGGCTCGGTCGAGGGCTACCGGGGGGGGCAACTGGTGCGGACGGCACGGTAAGAATGGGCGCGCTGCCCCCGCCTTCGGGCCATTGCCGTGGCCTTCCTCGCCGGGAATAGTCCATTGGACCATGCGGCGGGAAAACAGCCTTGGGGGTTGTTTTCTGATCGCCTCCTCTCCCGGACGCTCGGACGTCCCCGGGATGCGTGAGGCCGGAAGACGACTTCAGGCGAGCCAGGTGCCGAAGCCCAGCACCGCGCCGCCGGCGATGATCGCCCAGAGCGTGTTGCGGGTGAGAAGGCCCAGCGCCACCGTCGCCCCTGCGGCCGCAAGGCGCACCGGGTCGGGCTGGCCGCCGGTGGCGGCGGGCCATAGCACCAGCGGCGCGACCATCGCGGGCAGGACGGACACCGCCGTATAGCGCAGAATGCGCTGCGCCCATTCCGGCACCGGGCGGTCGCCGACGACGCCCAGGAAGGACCAGCGCAGCAGGAAGGTGCCGATCCCCAGCGCCACGATCACCAGCCAGATGGTGGCGTCGGAATAGCCCTGCATCAGGTTTCCCTCCGGCGGACCTGCCATGTCTCGACCGCCGCGCCCGCGGCCATGCCCAGCGCGCCCGCGACCAGCACGCCCGTGCCCGAGGGCAGGCCCGACAGGGCCAGCGCCGACAGGACCGCGACCAGCGCCGCCGCGACATGGGCGAGCGTGCGCAGCATCGGCGCGATCATCGCAAGGAAGGTGATCGGCACCGCGAAATCCAGCGGCCAGTCGGCCGGGATCATCTGCCCCGCCGAGGCGCCCACATAGGTGAACAGCATCCAGGGCAGGCAGAGGACCGGCGAGGCGCCGAAAACATAGGCGACGCGCTCGGCCACGGTCAGTTCGGGGCGTCGCTCGAACTGCTGGATCGCCATGCCGTAGGTCTGGTCCACCAGCACATAGGCGATCACCGCCCGCTGCCAGCCGGCCGCGCGGCCGATCCAGGGCGTCAGCGAGGCCGAATACATCGCCATCCTGAGGTTGATCGCCAGCGACGAGGCCAGCACGATCAGCACCGGCGCCTGGTCGGACATGAGTTGCACGGCGCTGAACTGCGACGCCCCCGCCAGCACCACGATCGAGAAGCCCACAGTCTGCACGATGTCGAGGCCCGCGGCGGTCGCGACCACCCCGAACAGGATCGAGAAGGGCACCAGCACCAGCAGGAAGGGCAGCGCCTGCAGGAAGCCCGCGCGGGCCGCCCGCGTCACCGAAGGGGCGGGCGCGTCGCCATCTGCCGCCGCGGGCTGAACTGTCTGCGTCATGAAAGGAAACCCGCCTGTCCTGCGGCGGCCAGCTTTAGCGCCGGTATCGGCCGGCGCAAGGCCGCGGGGATCAGCCGAACCTGCCCGTCACCTGTGCCAGCAGCCCGAAAGCCCGGCCCGAGCGGGTGACGGCCAGCGCTTCCAGCCCGACATCTTCCAGCTCGGCCGCGACCCGTGCCATGGCCTTGTCATACTGGCGGATGAAATGCTGGGCAGCGTCACGGAACACCTCGTCCCCCTGCATCAGCCCGGCGGTGATCTCGACGACCTCGTCATCGCCGCTTGCCAGCGCGGCAAGCGCCGGACCCCGCTCGCCATCCATCAGGCGCCGCCACAGCCCGGCCGAGGCGGCAGGGCCGGGCAGGTCGTCGGTGTAGACCCCGTGCTGCGCAAGCAGCGTCACCACGTCCTGCGCGGCGCGGATGATGCGGGCGGCTTCGGGATCGGCCAGCGCCGCGCGCAGGGCCGCGATGGCCTCGTGATCGTCGGGCCCGTCGGGAAAGTTCAGCGCCGTGACCAGATCGACCGGGGACACCCGCACCGGCGGGGCGGGCCGGGGCGGCTCGGGGCGGGCCGCGGCGGCGGGCGCCCGTGCCGCGGCCGCCGGCCGGGCCGCGACGGG
>NZ_JACJFU010000022.1:0-25304 GCF_014164635.1 Paracoccus sp. MC1854
TGCGGGGCGGTTCTGGTTCGGCGCGGGCAGGCGCGTCCTGCCCGGCCCCGCGCAGCATGTCCAGCCGGGTCCGCAGCAGCATCGCCTCGGCCCGAAGATCGGCAATGGCGCCGGCAAGGCCCACGGCCATCCAGATCAGCGCGAAAGGCAGGACCACCCCCAGAAGCGAGGCCAGGCGCACCAGCCCAGAGGCCGGCGCCCCTTCCGGTCCCAGAAGCCAGAACAGCAGCACCAGCAGAAGCCAGGCGGCGGAGGCGACAAGCCCCACCACAACCGCCCGGTCGCGTCTTTCGGTCATGCGGCGCAGCCGTCCGGCAAGATCACTCATAGCGGATCGACAGGATCTCGTAGGACCTCTGGCCGCCGGGCGTCACCACCTCGACGCTGTCGCCCTCGTCCTTGCCGATCAGCGCGCGGGCGAGCGGCGAGCGGACGTTCAGCAACCCCCGCTCCAGGTCCGCCTCCTGCTCGCCCACAAGCTGGAAGGTCTTTTCCTCGTCGCTGTCCTCGTCCACGACGGTCACCTTCGCCCCGAACTTGACGCTGCCCGACAGCTTGGCGGGATCGATCACCTCGGCGCGCGAGATGACCATCTCAAGTTCCTTGATCCGGCCCTCGATGAAGGACTGCTTCTCGCGGGCGGAATGGTATTCGGCGTTCTCGGACAGGTCGCCATGCTCGCGCGCCTCGGCGATGGCGCGGATCACGGCGGGACGCTCGACCGCCTTCAGGTCGCGCAGCTCGGCATCGAGCTGGTCGAAGCCCGCGCGGGTCATCGGTATCTTTTCCATCGCTTCCTCGTGTGCAAACGCCCCCGGCCGAGGGGCGGGGGCGTCGTCAGATGCAGGCCGCATGGTGCCCCGGCCACGGGGCCGACGCAAGCGCCTGTCGCAGGGGAATGCACGCCATGGCGTGTTGTGCAAGGGGGAGAACACCCCTATGTCGGGACAAATCCGCGATCCAGCGATGCCAGAGGGGGCCAGCCATGAGCACGATCGAACGCGAGTCGATGGAGTTCGACGTTGTGATCGTCGGGGCGGGGCCTGCGGGCCTGTCGGCGGCGATCCGCCTGAAGCAGATCGACGCGGACCTGAACGTGGTGGTGCTGGAGAAGGGCTCCGAGGTGGGCGCGCATATCCTGTCGGGCGCGGTGCTGGACCCGGTCGGGCTGGACGCGCTGATCCCCGACTGGAAGGACAGGGGCGCGCCGGTGAAGACGGCCGTGACCTCGGACAGCTTCGTGATGCTGGGTCCGGCGGGCTCGGTCCGCATCCCCAACTGGCCGATGCCGCGGCTGATGTCGAACCACGGCAACTACATCGTCAGCATGGGCAATGTCTGCCGCTGGCTGGCCGAGCAGGCCGAGGAACTGGGCGTCGAGATCTTCCCCGGCATGGCCGCATCCGAGCTGGTGATGGACGGCGACCGGGTGGCCGGCGTCGTCGCGGGCGAGATGGGCAGGGAATCCGACGGCACCCCCGGTCCCTCTTATGAGCCGGGGATGGAACTGCGTGGCAAATACGTGATGATCGCCGAGGGCGTGCGCGGGTCCCTGGCCAGGCAACTGATCGAGACATACGACCTTTCCGCCGGGCACGAGCCGCAGAAGTTCGGCATCGGCATGAAGGAGATCTGGGAGATCGACCCGGCCAAGCACAAGGAAGGCACGGTCGTTCACACGATGGGCTGGCCCTTGGGCAAGAACGCGGGCGGCGGGTCCTTCATCTACCACGCCGAGAACAACCAGGTCTTCATCGGCTTCGTGGTCCACCTGAACTACGAGAACCCTTACCTTTACCCCTACGCCGAGTTCCAGCGTTTCAAGCACCATCCGGCCATCGCGGAACTGCTGGAAGGCGGCAAGCGCGTGGCCTATGGGGCACGGGCGATTTCCGAGGGCGGCTGGCAGTCGCTGCCGAAGATGACGGTGCCGGGGGCGGTGCTGCTGGGCTGCTCGGCCGGGATGGTCAACGTCCCCCGCATCAAGGGCAACCACAACGCCATGCTGTCGGGGATCGCGGCCGCCAATGCGGCGGCGGCGGCCATCGCCGCGGGGCGCGAGGGCGACGAGCTGGTGGACTACGAGGCCGACGTGCGCTCGGGCCTGATCGCCCGCGACCTCAAGCGCGTGCGCAACGTCAAGCCGGCCTGGTCGCGCACGGGAATGATGGGCAGCCTTGCGCTCGGCGGCATGGACATGTGGGTGGCGAGCCTCTTCAACCGCAACATCCTGCGCACCTGGAAGCACGGCAAGACCGACGCCGCCGCGACCCGGCCCGCGAAGAACTACCGCCCGATCGACTATCCAAAGCCGGACGGCAAGCTCAGCTTCGACCGGCTGACCAACGTGGCATTCTCCTTCACCAACCACGAGGAAAGCCAGCCCTGCCACCTGAAGCTGAAGGACCCCACCGTCCCGATCCGGGTGAACCTGCCGGAATACGCCGAGCCGGCGCAGCGCTATTGCCCCGCCGGGGTCTACGAGGTGGTCGAGGACAAGTCGGTGCCCGAGGGCGCGCGCTTCGTGATCAACTTCCAGAACTGCGTCCACTGCAAGACCTGCGACATCAAGGACCCCTTGCAGAACATCGTCTGGACCACACCCCAAGGGGGCGACGGGCCGAACTATCCCAACATGTGACGCCGGGGCCGACCGGCCCGGCCTCCGGGGCCGCCACCCGACATCAACCATTCCGCGGGGCATTGCCGTTCGATGAAGCCGATCCTGAGCCTGGCGGTCGCCGCCGCGCTGATCTCGACCGCCCTGCCCGGCCATGCGTGGGTCCTGCCCGCAGGCGGCGCATCCGTTCTGGCGCAGGCCGAGTCCCCTCCCGCGCCGGTTCCGGGCAGCGCGCCCCTGCCCCGGGCGGATGCAGTGGCAGCCCCGGATGCGCGAATCGCCACGCGGGTGAACCGCTTGCCGGGCCTCGCCGGGCCTTACCTGGCCGCGCGGCAGGCTGCGTCCGACAACGACTTCACCGCCGCCGCCCGGTATTTCGGCCGCGCGGTCGAGGTGGACGGGACCGACCCCTTCCTGCAGGACGGGGCGCTGGTGTCCATGGTCTCGGCGGGGCAGATGGACCAGGCCGTGGCGCTTGCCGGCAGCCTGCCGCAAGGCGAGGACAACACGACCGAACTCGCCGCCCTGATCCGCCGCGTCGATCTGGCCCGGCAGCAGGACTGGCCCGCCGTGCTGGCGACGCTGGAGCAAAACCCCTCGACGCCCAGCGCGGGCGGGCCGCTGCTGGACGGGCTGTTCCGCGCCTGGGCGCTGATGGGCGTGGGCCGCGCCTCGGAAGCCTTCGCCGAACTGGATCAACTCGCCGGGGCAACGGGCGCCGCCGGGATTGCAGGCTTCCAGCTTGCGCTCGCCAAGGCCAGCGTCGGCGATTACGAGGGCGCGGCTGCCGCGCTGAACAACCCCGAGGCCTCGTCGCACCTGCAAGGGGTGATCGCCCGCGTGCAGGTGCTGTCCCAGCTTGAACGCAACGACGAGGCGATCGCCTTTCTCGACACGCTGGACGCCATCGAGAACGAGCCGGTCCTGATCGACCTGCGCCAGCGGCTGCAGGCGGGGGAAACGGTGCCCTTCGACATCGTCGAGGACCCGCGCGACGGGCTGGCGCAGGTGCTGGTGATCTTCGGCGGCGCGCTGATGGGGAACGAGGAAACCGACCCGCTGGCGCTGCTTTACGCGCGGCTCGGGCAGTATCTCGATCCGACGCTGCCCGACGCGCGGCTGATGATCGCCCAGCTTCTGCAATCGGCGGGCCAGTTCGACCTGGCGGAACAGGAGTTCGACGCGTTGCGGCAGGCAGGTCAGATGCGCCCGGCTGCCGAACTGGTCCGCATCGATTCGCTTGTCCGCGCCGACCGGATGGAGGCTGCCGAGGCGGCGGCCCGGATGCTGGCCGAGGCCTATCCGGGTTACGCGCAGGCCTGGGTGGCGCTGGGCGATGTGCTGCGGCAGAACGACAAGTTCGCCGAGGCCGTACCCGTTTATGACCGCGCCCTGCAGATCCTGCAGGCCGAGGAAGACCCGCAGGCGACCTGGTTCCCGCTTTACGCCCGCGCCATCGCCCGCGAACGCTCGGGCGACTACGATGGCGCCGACGCGGATTTCCAGGCTGCGCTGGACCTGCAGCCCGACCAGGCGCCGATCCTGAACTACCTCGGCTATTCCTGGGTGGACCGGAACGTGCGGCTGGACGAGGGGCTGGACCTGATCAAGCGTGCGGTCGAACTGCGCCCGGACGACGGCTACATCCTCGATTCGCTGGCTTGGGCCTATTACCGGCTGGGCCGTTACGAGGAAGCCGTCGAGCCGATGGAGCGGTCCGTGGCTGTCATGTCCGACGACAGCCTGGTCAACGACCACATGGGCGACATCTACTGGATGGCAGGCCGCAAGCGCGAGGCCGAGATCCAGTGGCAGCGCGCCCTGAGCCTCTACAAGCCCGAGGACACCGACACCGACGTGGACCGCATCCGCGCCAAGCTGGAGGTCGGGCTGGACGCCGTGCTGGAGGCCGAGCGCGCCAATGGCGGCACCCTGCCCGAGGGCTTCGGCCTGCCCGAGCCTGAACCAGCCCCTGCGGCGGAAGCGGAGGAGACGGGCGAGGCGCCCTCGGCGTCCGGTCCAGAGGCACCCGCCGGCAACCTTCCGCCCCGGCCATAAGGCGGGTCCTGCGTCCATGAGGCTGACCGGATGAACTCCCGTCCTTCCCTGTCCGAAGCGGGTCCTCGGCCCGCCCTTGCGCCCATGACCCGCATCGAACCCGCCCCTGCCAAGATCAACCTTGCCCTGCATGTCACCGGGCGGCGGGCGGATGGCTATCACCTGCTCGATTCGCTGGTGGTCTTCACCGAACTGGGCGACCGGGTGACGGTTTCGCCCGGCCCGCCCTCGCTGACCGTCACCGGCCCCTTCGCCGATGCGGTGCCGGCGGGCGAGGACAACCTGTGCCTGCGCGCCCTGCGCCACGTGGGCACCGAGGCAGTGGTGGTGCTGGACAAGCACCTGCCGCCCGCCTCGGGCATCGGCGGCGGCACGGCGGACGCGGCGGCGGTGCTGCGGGCGCTGGAGCGGGTGCCTGAACGCCCCGAGGCGCTGGGCGCGGACCTGCCCGCCTGCCTGCTCAGCCGCCCCCTGCGAATGCAGGGCGTGGGCGAGCGGATCACGCCCGTCGACCTGCCCAGCCTGCATCTGGTGCTGGTGAACCCGCGCGTCGAGACGCCGACGCCCGCCGTCTTCGACGCGCTGGAACGGCGCGATGGACCGCCCCTGCCGGACCTGCCCGCCCTTGCGGATGCCGGGACGCTGCTGGGCTGGCTTGGCGGCACCCGCAACGATCTGCAGCCGCCCGCCCTGACACTGCGGCCGGTCATCGCCGACTGCCTTGCGGCGTTGACCGCGCAAGGCGCCCGGCTGGCGCGGATGTCGGGTTCCGGCGCGACCTGCTTCGGCATCTTCGCGGATGCGCCCTCGGCCGAAGCCGCCGCGCGCGCCATCCTCGCCGCGAACCCCGGCTGGTGGGCGCGCGCCACCCGGACCATCACGGGGCTACCCTCGGCCACGCCGCAGGGCTAGGCTCGGCCGCGGACATCAGGGGGAACCGTCATGCTGCGACTGGGCGTCAACATCGACCATGTGGCCACCGTGCGGAACGCGCGCGGCTCTCCCTGGCCCGATCCCCTGCGCGCGGCATTGCTGGCGCAGGAGGCCGGTGCCGACGGCATCACCGCCCATCTGCGCGAAGACCGCCGCCACATCTCGGACGAGGACATCGCCCGCCTGTCCGAGGCGCTGCACGTCCCCCTGAACCTGGAAATGGCGGCGACCGCGGAAATGCAGGCCATCGCGCTCCGCCATCGCCCCCACGCCGTCTGCATCGTCCCCGAAAAGCGCGAGGAGCGCACGACCGAGGGCGGCCTGGACGTGGCAGGCGACGAGCAGCGCCTGGCCGAGTTCATCGCCCCCCTGCGCGAGGCGGGCAGCCGCCTGTCGCTGTTCATCGGCCACGACCCCGCCCAAATCGAGGCCGCCGCCCGCATCGGTGCGGCGGTAGTGGAACTGCACACCGGCGCCTATTGCGACCTGGACACCGAGGGCGACCACGCCGCCCGCGATGCCGAACTGGCGGGCCTCGCCGAAGGCGCGCGCCTCGCCGCCTCGCTGGGGCTGGAAGTGCACGCGGGGCATGGCCTGACCTTCGATACGGTCGGCCCCATCGCCGCCATCCCCGAACTGCGCGAACTGAACATCGGCCATTTCCTGATCTCGGAAGCGATCTTCACCGGCCTTGACGCCGCGATCCGGGAAATGCGGGCGCGCATGGACACGGCGCGCGGGCTCACGGCATGAAGCTAGTGGCCGCGTTGACCCTTGCAGTGCTGCCCTCTGCGGGCCTCGCCGCCCATGTCGGTCCCTGCGACGGGGCCGTGAACGCCCGCTACCTCGTCGAGCCGTGGGGAGAAAACGCCGCCACCTATGCTGAGGGCGCGATCCGCGTCGCGCTGTTCGACAATGTCGAACCGGCCGGGGCGGCGCTGCACCTCATGGTGATCTCTCCGCCTCGCGACGAAACCGGGATGCGTCAGTGCCGCCGGGTGTCGCTGGAAGAAGGAAGCGGCTTTTACAATCTCGATTTCGCGGCGCGCAGCGCGGATTATGATCTGGCGAAGGGCCTGACGCTGACAATCCCGGCGGAACGCTACGATCCCGATACGGGCGGGGGAGCGCCGGCGAGGCTGCGCGTGACAATCGACCAGAACACTGGCGCCATCGCAGCCGGGATTTCGCCGTGAAACCTTCGCCGTCCAGCTGCCGGGACACCCCATGATCCTCGGCATCGGCACCGACCTTTGCAACATCGACCGCATCGCCGGCGTTCTGGACCGCTATGGCGACCGCTTCCGCAACCGGGTGTTCACCGAACGCGAACTCGCCCGCGCCGCTCGCCGTCCGCATGAGGCGGCGACGCTGGCCAAGCGCTGGGCGGCGAAGGAGGCCTGCAGCAAGGCGCTGGGCACCGGGCTGGCGATGGGCATCGCCTGGCGGGACATGGCGGTGGACAACCTTCGTTCTGGCCAGCCCACCATGGCCCTGACCGGCTGGGCGGCGGACCGGCTGGCGGCCATGACCCCGCCCGGCCACCGCGCCATTGTCCATGTGACGCTGACCGACGACCACCCCTGGGCGCAGGCCTTCGTGGTGATCGAGGCGCTGCCGGAACCCGGCTGACGTTCACGCCCGCGCGGGTTCGGCGTGGTTCGGCTTGACTTCACCCGTCCCCCGCGCCCAAGAACCCCCCGATCATTGGACGAGAGACAGCATGGCCCGCACGAAGACGGCGCAGAAGGAAGGCGGAATCTGGGAAACGGTGAAGACCGTCTTCTGGGCGCTGGTCATCGCGGGCATTTTCCGCACCCTGTTCTTCCAGCCCTTCTGGATTCCCTCGGGCTCGATGAAGGACACGCTGCTGATCGGCGACTTCCTGTTCGTCAACAAGATGGCCTATGGCTATTCGCGCTATTCCTGCCCCTTCGCGCTCTGTCCCATCGACGGCCGCATCCTCGGGTCCGACCCCGAGCGCGGCGACGTGGTGGTGTTCCGCCATCCGACGCGGGGCGTCGATTTCATCAAGCGGGTGATCGGCCTGCCCGGCGACACGGTGCAGATGCGGAACGGCCAGGTGATCCTGAACGGCCAGCCCGTGCCGCAGACCCCCAACGGCATCTTCGTCGAACCGAAGCTGCCCCAAGGCCCTGCCCGCACCCTGCCCCGCTGCACCAACGAGCCGGTGGCCGAGGGTGGCCCCTGCGAGACGCCGCGCTTCACCGAGACGCTGCCCGAAGGGCGCAGCCATGACGTGCTGAACCTCGTGGACAACTGGCCGCTGGACGACACGCCGGTCTTCACCGTGCCGGCGGGGACCTATTTCTTCATGGGCGACAACCGCGACAATTCGGAAGACAGCCGGGTGCCGGCCATTGCCGGTGGCCTCGGCTTCGTGCCGGCCGAGTTCCTGATCGGCCGCGCCGACCGGGTGATGTTCTCCTCGGCGGGCTCGTCGCTGCTGTATTTCTGGACCTGGCGGGGCGACCGCTTCTTTCATGGGGTCCACTGAGGTGGCGCGGTGAAGCTGTCGGCCGAGCTTGCCGGTTTCTCGGCGCGGCTGGGTCACGACTTTGCCGATCCAGCGCTGCTGGTCCGGGCGCTGACGCATGGCAGCCTCTCCTCGGCCACCCGGCCCGACAACCAGCGGTTGGAGTTCCTGGGCGACCGGGTGCTGGGCCTGACCATCGCCGAAGCCTTGCTGAAGGCCGACCGGGGCGCGACCGAGGGCCAGTTGGCCCCGCGCCTGAACGCGCTGGTGCGGGGCGAGACCTGCGCCGAGATCGCCCGCCAGATCGGGCTGGGGGATGTGCTGAAGCTCGGCCGGTCCGAGATGATGACCGGAGGTCGGCGCAAGGACGCGCTGCTGGGCGACGCGATGGAGGCGGTGATCGCCGCCGTCTATATCGACGCCGGGTTCGAGGCGGCGCGGGCGATGATCCTGCGCCTCTGGGGCGCGCGGATCGCGGGGGCCGAGGAAGCGGCCTTCAATCCCAAGACGGCGCTGCAGGAATGGGCGCAGGCCAAGGGCATGGGTCCGCCCGCCTACGAGGTGGCAGACCGCTCCGGCCCCGACCACGCGCCGCATTTCCGCATCATCGTGCGGCTGGACGACGGGCGGCAGGCCGAGGCCAGCGGCACCGGCACCAAGCGCAGCATCGAACAGGCCGCCGCCAGCGTTATGCTGGACAAGATCGGGGATAACGCATGACCGAGAACGAGACCGCACCCGAGCAGGCGCCCGAAGGCCCGACCCGCGCCGGCTTCGTGGCCCTGATCGGCGAACCGAACGCCGGGAAATCCACGCTGCTGAACCGGATGGTCGGGGCCAAGGTCTCGATCGTCACCCACAAGGTGCAGACGACCCGCGCCCGCATCCGGGGCATCGCCATGCACGGGCAAAGCCAGATCGTCTTCGTGGACACGCCCGGCATCTTCCGGCCGCGGCGCAGGCTCGACCGCTCGATGGTGGCGGCGGCCTGGGGGGGGGCGGCAGACGCCGACATCGTCGTGCTGCTGATCGAGGCGCATCGCGGGCTGACGGACGGTGTGCAGGCGATCCTCGACGCGCTGGCCGAGAAGGCGGGCGGGCATCCCGTGGCGCTGGCGATCAACAAGATCGACCGGGTGAAGGCCGAGGAACTGCTGGCCCTGTCCCAGCGGATGAACGAGGCTTTTCCCTTCGTCCGCACCTTCATGATCTCGGCCGAACGCGGGCATGGCACGGGCGACCTGATGGACTGGCTTGCTGGCGAGGTGCCGGAAGGCCCGTGGCTATACCCCGAGGACCAGATTGCCGACCTGCCGATGCGGATGATCGCGGCCGAGATCACGCGGGAAAAGCTGACCCTGCGACTGCATGAGGAAATCCCCTACCAGTTGACGGTGGAAACCGAGAACTGGGAGGAGCGGCAGGACGGCAGCGCCCGCATCGACCAGATCGTTTACGTCAGCCGCGCCGGCCACAAGGGCATCGTGCTGGGCAAGGGCGGCGAGACGATCAAGGCCGTCAGCCGCGCCGCCCGCGAAGAACTGGTCGAGTTCATGGGCCGCCCCGTGCATCTGTTCCTGCGCGTGGTCCTGCGCGAGAACTGGCTGGACGAGGCCGAGCGCTATACCGAAATGGGGCTCGATTTCCGCGACGGCAAATGATGCAGCCGCGGCTGACGGCCGGGCTGCGGGTCGCGGCACTGCTGCGGCGGGCGGATCTGGAAAGCCGTGGGGCTTACGTGATCCACCGCGGCGACGACACCGCGGGCGCGATCTGCCTGACGGTGGTGCGGCCGGGTGGCCGGGCCGAGCTGTGGGGGCAGGACTATGACCCGATGACCGACGCGCGGCCTTGGGTGATGCAGCTTGAGGGCTCGCCGCGCGAGATCGACGCGGCGGCCCGCCGTCGCCGCGCGACCGATCCCGACCTGTGGGTGATCGAACTGGAACTGCCTGAGGGCCACGCGCCGACGGAGCTTGCGGACTGACCGAGCGACCCGACGACCGAACCGGACCCACGCGACCCCGTTCATCTTCGCCCGGATATCTCGGTGGTTCCCGAGCGCGCGCAGAGGAGGCGGATCAGGACACAGCCGCCATGAGCGTTTCCGCGCCGGATGAGGCCGATGGGCTGATTTCAGCGCGGCAGGCGAGCGACAGTCCGCCGCCTTCCGCTTGCCCTCCGCAACGCGGCCTCACCCCCGGGCGGTGAGGACGGCGCGCAGATCCCAGTCCGCGACCGCAAGCTCATCGCGCATCAGCGGCGCTCCGGCAAGGAGCTTGCGGGCGGCCATGTGGCGGCCGGCCTGGTTCACCGTCTCGACCGCGATCAGCCGGCCCGCGCGGAACACGAAGCTGGTGTCCACGGCACCGCTCGCGTCGGTCAGCACATGGGTGTCGTCCCAGCCGGTGGAAAGCCCGGCGATCTGCAGCTTGAGCGGACCTTGGTCAGACCAGAACCACGGCAGCGCGTCATAGGGCGGCTGATCCGCGCCGGTGATCGTTCGGGCGACGTGGCGGGCATGGTCGGCGGCGGCCTGCACCGACTCAAGCCGGGTGGCGATGCCGTTCAGAGGAAAACTGGCGCAGTCGCCGACGGCGAAGATGCGGGGGTCCCCGGTCCGCAGGTGACCGTCCACGACGATGCCGTTGGCGACGGGCAGGCCGGCCTCGGCGGCAAGCTCGCTGTTCGGGCGGACGCCGACGGCGAGAAGGACAAGATCGGCGGGAACGGTGCTGCCATCGGCAAGCTCGACGCCCTCGGCCTGCGTGGTCCCAGTGATGCCCCGGCCCAGCGAGGACAGGCGGACCTCGACCCCCGCATCCCAGTGGAAGTCAAGAAAGCGCTGCGAGATCGGGGGCGTGACCGCGCGGGACATCAGGCGGTCGGCGGCCTCGATCACCGTGACCTGCAGGCCGGCGGCGGCGGCCACGGCCGCGAACTCCAGCCCGATGAATCCGCCGCCGATCACCGCCGCGCGCCTTGCCCCGGCCACGGCGTCGCGCAGGCGGGCCGCGTCGGCAAGGCCGCGCAACTCGTGGACGCCGGGCAGGTCCAGCCCCGGCAGGGGCGGGCGCAGGTTGCGGGCGCCGGTCGCCAGCACCAGATGGTCGAAGCCCAGCCGCGCGCCGCCGTCCAGCACGACCTCGCCCGCCTGCCGGTCGATGCCGGCGACGATGGTCTGCGGACGATAATCCACCGCGGCCGTCTCGAAGAAGGACGCGGGCTTCAGGGCCAGCCGGCTGTCCTCGCCGTCCTTCATGTAGGCCTTGGAAAGCGGCGGGCGCTGGTAGGGCAATCCCGGCTCGTCCCCGATCAGGGTGATCGTTCCCGCGAAGCCATCCTGCCTGAGGCTCGCCGCGACCTGCAGGCCGCCCTGCCCCGCGCCCACGATGACCACCCGTTCCGACATGCACGCCCCTCGCCTTTTCACTCGATGGCGACTTTGCGGATGGGGCCGGGGCGGCGCAAGCCCTCAGATCGGCCAGCCGCCGCGGCGCATCGCGGCCAGCATCCGCGCGCCCGCGTCGGGGTCCTGCGCGTCGATCGCCTGCAGCTTGAGAAACCAGTAAAGATAGCGGTCGAGGTCCGGCCGCGCCTCGGCCGCCGCCGCAAGTGCCGCCTCGGCCCCCATCTCGGCCACGTTCAGCGCCGCATGGTGAAAGTCGATCTGCGCGAAAAGCACCGCGGGCTTGCCGAGGATCATGCCGTCAAGGGCCACGGCGCTGTTCTGGGTGGCGACGAATGCGCAGTCGCGCAACAGCGCCATGGTATCGCCGCCAATGGAGAGGTCAGGGTGCCGCCGCGCCAGCGCCGCCAGCGCGGCGTGGTCCGCGTCATCGTAACGTTCGGACGGGTGCAGGGTCGCCATAACCGGACGCCCGGTGCGGCACACCGCGTCCAGCATCTCGACCGGGCTCATGGTCTGGAACGAACGCATGCGACGGATATGGCCCTGCAATGGCACGAGGATGTGGTCGCCGCGCCGGGGTTCAGGTCCCGGCAGCACCCGCCGGCGCAGGCGGCGGACAAAACCGGCGGCTTCGTTGCCATCGACCTCGGCCGGATCGAACCGCGCCTGCGCCACGGCAAAGCGCCAGCGTTCGGCCACCTGCTCGATCCGCCAGAAGGGATAGTGATAGGCCCGCCGCAGCGTCAGGGTGCGGGGATGCAGCGGCTGCTTCATGTGAAGCAGCGCATAGTCGCCCGGCGGTGGCGCGGTCTGGTAGGCCTCGGGCGAGGCAGGCTCGAAGCTCACGCGCCAGCCCTGTGCCTCGACGGCGCGGGCCAGCACCGCCATGGCGGGGAAGGTCCCGGCCCGCGCATTGCGCAGCATTCCGCCGTGAAGATGAACGCGAAGGGTTGGGGCCATGCCGCAGGTCTAATCGCCCCCCCCGCGTTGCGGAAGCCCGCGCCCGGCCATATCTCGGCCCCGCAGGACTAATGATGAGGACACAGCATGACCACGATCCTGGCGGTGCGCCGCGGCAATGAGGTCGTCGTCGCCGGCGACGGGCAGGTCAGCGTCGGGCAGACGGTGATGAAGGGCACGGCCCGCAAGGTCCGCCGCCTGTCGCCGGGCGGCCGCGACGTGGTGGTGGGCTTCGCGGGTTCCACCGCCGACGCCTTCACCCTGCTGGAGCGGCTGGAGCGCAAGCTGGAATCCGCGCCGGGGCAGTTGCAGCGCGCCTGCGTGGAACTGGCCAAGGACTGGCGCACCGACAAGTACCTGCGCAACCTTGAAGCAATGCTTATCGTGACCGACGGGGCGCAGGTCTATGTCGTGACCGGCGCGGGCGACGTGCTGGAACCCGAACATGACGTCGCCGCCATCGGCTCGGGCGGGAACTTCGCCCTGGCTGCGGCGCGGGGGCTGATGGACAGCGACCTGGGCGCCGAGGAGGTCGCCCGCCGCGCCATGGCGATCGCGGCGGAGATCTGCGTTTACACCAACGTCAGCCTGACAATCGAGCGGATCACCGCCTGAGCTATTCCTTCGACGGCGCCTCCGGCTCATGCTCGGGGGCGCCGACCAGCAGGGCCGTTTCCGGCAGGCGGACAAGCTGCAGGTAGCGTTCGAACTGCGCCAGCACGTCCGAGATGATCTGGTCGGACGTCATGCCCATCAGGTCATAGCCCTGGCTGCCGTCGCTGAAGAAAGTCCGCGCCTCATGGCGCAGTTCGGGATCGGCGGCATCGGGCATGGTGAAGGCGGCGACCGCGCGGCTGGCGGGCTTTACTCCGTAGACGAAATCGCGGCTGTTGGGCGAGGGAACCTTCAGCACCGCCGCATCCTCGCCGTTGCCGGAGGTGACGCTGGCGCCAAGGCCCCGCCGCGTCAGTTCGGCGGCGACCTCGCGCAGCGCCGGCACAACGGTGCGGGCGATGTGATGCTCGGCATCGGCCTGGGTCGGTGCGTCCAGCATCATCGCCAGCCGCCGTTCCCAGGATGGCCCGGTCGCGGGCTCGGCCCGGCGGGCGGCCAGGGACTTGCCCATCTGGTGCTGCGCTACATCCGCCCGCATCCCCTTGGCCAGCCCCCAGATCAGCACCAGCATGATCAGCGTGAAGGGCAGGGCGGAGGCGATGGTCGCCGACTGCAGCGCGCCCAGGCCCCCTGCCAGCAGCAGAACACCTGCAACCACGGCTTCCAGCGCGCACCAGAACACCCGCTGCATCGCAGAGGTATCGGTGCGCCCCCCGGCCGCGATGGTGTCCACCACCAGCGAGCCGGAATCGCAGGAGGTCACGAAGAACACCGCGATCAGCACCACCGCGAGGGTCGAGGTGATCGCCGGCATCGGCAGGTATTCGAAGAACTGGAACAGCGCCACCGACATGTCCGCGGCCACGGCGGCGGACAGCGCCCCATCCGCGACCGTGGTATCCAGAAACAGCGCGGTGTTGCCGAAAACCGTCATCCAGAGGAAGGTGAAGCCCACGGGCACGCACAGCACCGCCACCACGAATTCGCGCACCGTCCGCCCGCGCGAGATGCGGGCGATGAACATCCCTACGAATGGCGACCAGGAAATCCACCAGGACCAGTAGAACAGCGTCCAGGCGTCGATCCAGGGCTTCGGCTCATAGGCATAGATGTTGAAGGTCCGCAGCAGGAAGGTGTCGAGGTAGAAGCCGACATTCTGCACGAGGTCGCGCATCAGCAGCCCCGTCGGCCCGACCACCAGCACGAAGACCATCAGCAGGATGGCGAAGATCAGGTTCAGTTCGCTGAGGATGCGGATGCCCTTGTCCACCCCCGTCACGACCGAGATCGTGGCCGCCGTGGTGACGATCGCGATCAGGACCAGTTGCACCATGACGTTGTTGGGAATGCCGAAAAGATGTTCCAGCCCCGCGTTGATCTGCAGCACGCCGAAGCCCATCGAGGTGGCGACCCCGAACAGCGTCCCGCAGATGGCGAAGATATCCACCGCATGGCCGATGGGACCGTTGATCCGTTCCTTCAGCAGCGGATAAAGCCCCGAACGGATCGTCAGCGGCAGGTTGTAGCGGTGGCCGAAATAGGCCAGCGACAGTCCGACCACGGCATAGATCGCCCAAGCGTGCAGGCCGTAATGGAAGAAGGTGATGCTCATCGCCTGCCGCTGGGCCGCGACCGTCAGCGGCTCGGCGTCGGGCGGATTGGCGTAATGGGTCATCGGCTCGCCCACGCCGAAATACATCAGCCCGATGCCCATGCCGGCCGCGAACAGCATCGCGCACCAGGACAGATAGGGAAAGTCCGGGGTGGATTCGTCGGGGCCGAGCCTGATGTTGCCATAGCGGCTTGCCGCAAAGAAGACGACAGCGCCCAGGAAGATCGCAACCGACAGCAGGTAGAGCCAGCCGAAGGAGGCCAGCGTCCAGCTTTGCACGCCCGTGAAGATGGCCTCCGCCTGTCCGGGCAGAAGCACGCCGACCGCTACGAAAAGGCCGGTGATCGCGACAGAGCCGATGAAGACCGGCTTGTTGATGATGAAGCCACGCAAGCGGGTCGGCCTTTCGCTGAGGATGTCACCGCCCTGTAACAACCGCGCGAGGCCAATGGTTCACGCAGGCGTGTGCTGTTTTTCTGACCTGCATGACCCGGTGCGGCTGCAGCGCGTCACCCGCCGGACAGGGGCCAGCCCAGCGCCCTTGCCGCCCTTTTCCCTTACCTCCGGCGTCCCATCAGCGCCATGGCGCCCAGCGCGGCCCCCATTGCCAGCAGCGGCGTGGCGGAACTGTTGGTCGCGCGGGAATAAAGGCTCGGGCGGGCCATGGCCGAGGCCGCCATGTCGCGCTCCTGCCCCTCGGCCAGCCCGCCATGCAGGTTGTCGCCCGGCTGGGGCGGTCCCTTGCCCTGCTGGATGCCGTAAAGCACCGTCGCGCCGATAGCGTCCATCAGCCGCGGGGCCAGCGCGGCACCTGCGCTCATCATCGGACCCGCGCCGCCCACGAAGGCGTCCCGCATCGGGCGGGTCGCGGCCCGCAGGATGACGCGGGCAGCCTCGCGCGGGCTGTAGATCGGCGGCGGAACCTTTGCCTCGCGCCCGATTAGGTTGCGGGCGTGCCGCGCCAGGGGCGTGCCGATCCCGGCGGGCTTGACCAGCGTGACGGTCACGCCCGCGCCCTCGTGCTTCAACTCGGCCCGCAGGGCGTCAGTGAAGCCTTTGACCGCATGTTTCGAGGCCGAATAGACCCCCTGCAGCGGCAGGGCGTAATCCGACCCCAGGCTGCCCACGTTGATCAGCGCCCCCCTGCTGCCCTTCAGATGCGGCAGGGCGACAAGGCTGCCATGGACGACGCCCCAGAAGTTGATCTCGAACAACTGGCGCATGTCGGCCTCGGGCGTCCTGTCGATCCGCCCCCAGATCGACACGCCCGCGTCGTTGATCCATGTGTCGATCCGCCCGAACCGCGCCACGGCCGCCTGCGCCAGCGCCTCGACCTGCGCCCGGTCGGCGACATCGGTCGGCACCGCCAGCGCCTGCCCGCCCTCGGCCTCGATCCCGCGCGCCACGTCGTCCAGCACCCCTGCAGACCGCGCGGCCAGCACGACCCTTGCGCCCCGCGCCGCCGCCATCCGCGCGGTGGCCAGTCCGATGCCGCTTGACGCGCCGGTGACGACCATGACCTGTTCCGACAAGGGTTTCAGCGTCTTCATCCCGCGCTCCTTCGCCGCACCCGGTTCGCAACCTCCCGGCATCCCCGGGAAGCAATCGGAAAGTCGCGATCGGGGTTCCCCTGCGGGCAGCAAAAAATTTCATGCGGATCCCCCGCAACCTTTCGGACGAGTGACCGTTGCCAAGGCAATCCGTTCCCGACCGAAAGGACATCGCCGTGGCGACCACCAAGACCCTTGAAGACGCTTTCCATGCCGGGCTGAAGGACGTGCTCTTTGCCGAGCGCGCCTCGGTCCGTGCGCTGAAAAAGGCAGCGAAGGCCGCGCAGAACCCTGAACTCGCCGAGGCGCTGCAGAACCACGCCGGGGAAAGCGAGAACCAGATCGAGCGGTTGCAGCAGGTGTTCGAGATCCTCGGCAAGCCCGCCCGCGGCAAGACCTGCGAAAGCATCCAGGGGCTGTCGGCCGAGCTTGAGGATGATCTGGAGGAGTTCAAGGACAGCAACGCCGCCGATGCCGTGCTGATCGCCGGCGCCCAGGCGATGGAGCATTACGAGATCGCCCGCTACGGCACCCTGCGGACCTGGGCCGAACAGCTCGGCCTGCAGGACGCCGCCGGGCTGCTGAACGAAAGCCTCGAGGAAGAAAAGCGCGCCGACGAACTGCTGAGCCGGATCGCCGAACAGGCCAACCGCGAAGCCGAGGGCGAGAGCGAGGGCCAAGGCGAGGAGTGATCCTGCCGCGCCCCGGGGCGGAGGGACGCCCTCCGCCCCGGGGCCGCCTCCCGGACCGGAAAGGTCCAGCAACACAGGAGATCAAGGACATGTCCGACGAAGCACGAAGCTGGCTTGTGACCTGGCTGCGCGACGCCCATGCCATGGAAGAACAGGCCGAGGCCATGCTGACCGCGCAGGCCGAGCGGATCGACAACTATCCCGACCTGGAACAGCGCATCCGCCAGCATATCCGGGAAACCCAGGGGCAGGCCGCCCGCCTCAAGGAATGCCTCGAAGGCATGGACGAGGGCACCTCGATGCTGAAGGACACGGGCGCCAAGCTGATGGCGACCGCGCAGGCCGTGGGCGGCGCCTTCGCCGGCGACGAGATCATGAAGGGCTCGCTCGTCAGCTACACCTTCGAGCAGATGGAGATCGCCTCCTACACCGCGCTGATCGCCGCGGCCGAGCATCTGGGCGAGACAAAGGTGGCGCAGGTCTGCCAGCAGAACCTGCAGGAGGAAATCGCCATGGCCGAATGGCTGAGCACCCATCTGCCGGGCACCACCCGCGACTTCCTCGACCGCGCGGCGGCGGGCGATCCCACCGCCAAGCGGTGAAACCGCCCCCTTGCGTGAAGGAAAAACCATGAGAACGCTTGTCCTTTCCGCGGTCCTCGCGCTGGCGGGCCTTGCCCCCGCCATCGCGCAGGAGGTTCCTGCCGGCGGCGCGCAGGGGATCATCGCGCAGGATTTCGTCAACCGGGCCGCCAGCGGCGGGGTGTTCGAGATCCGGTCCAGCGAACTCGCCCTGCAGCGTTCGCAGGACGACGCCACCCGGGGTTTCGCCGAGACGATGATCCGCGACCACACGGCCAACAACGGCGATCTGCTGGCCATGGCGACGAACCAGGGGCTGCTGATCCCCAATGAACTCGCCGAGCCTCATGCGGGGATGATGGCGGTCATCAAGGGCGCGGAAGAAGACGCCTTCGATGCCGCCTATGCTAAGGGTCAGGTCGCCGCGCATGAGGCGGCGGTCGCGCTCTACGGCGCATACGCCGAGAACGGCGACAACGACCTGCTGATCGGCTATGCCCGCGACAGCCTGCCGGTGCTGCAGCAGCATCTCGAACAGGCCCGTAACCTGACGGCGCAATAGGATCGGGACCGGCCCTCTCTGCCACATCGGCGAAAACCCGGCCGATGTGCGGGGAACAAGCCATGTGTCCAGCGCAGTGCTGCCTTGATCCCGTCCATGCGGCCTGCGGGGGGGTGAACCATTCCCTCCACCGGGGATTATGCCCCCGACTCCCTCAGATCAGGAATGCGACATGGCCGAACGATCCAGCCCCGACCACTGGGCCTGCCTTGCCGGCGGCAATGCGCTGGGCGCCTTTCACCTTGGCGCCATCCAGACGCTGGTCGAGGCGGACATTCCCGTGTCCCGCGTCGCCGGCGCCTCGATCGGGGCGGTCACGGCGGCGCTGTGGCTGGGCGGCCCGCCCGAAACGGCGGCCGAGCGGATCGAGGCTTTCTGGGATCGCGCGCAGGACAACTCGGTTCTCGGCACCCTGCGGGGGATGCGGCAGATGGCGGCGCTGCGGGCGCTCTTTGGTGGCCAGCCGCTGCTGTTCCGCCCGACCCTGCCGGGGCTCTGGGCCGCCCATCCCCTTGCCCCCGACGACGACCACCTGCATTCCACGGTGCCCATGCGCCGGACGCTGCTGGACCTGATCGACTTCGATCACCTGAACGACGGCCCCGTGCGGCTGATCGTCAACGCGCTGGACCAGCAGACGGCCGAGGACGTGGTCTTCGACAGCGCCCATACCCGTCTGACGGTCGATCACCTGATGGCCAGCGCTGCCCTGCCCCTGCTGTTCCCGCCGGTCGAGATCGACGGCCGCCTGCTGGTCGCTCCGGGGCTGTCGGCGAACCTGCCCGTCGCCGCGCTGTTCCGCGACCGGCCGGAACGCGAGACGATCTGCTGGGCGCTGGACCTCTGGCCGCCGCAGGCCCGCCGCGCCACGTCCCCCGACACCCTTGTCCGCCGCGGGCAGGACCTGATGTTCGCGGCCCAGACCCGACACGCGCTGGAACGGCTGACGCTGGAGGCCGCGCCCCCGCTGAGGGACGCGGGCATTCCCGTGGCGATCCACCACCTCGGCTATGACGGCGGCGACTGGGAGGTCGGGGCCAAGGCCTTCGACTATTCGCCCGCGGCCCTTGCCCGCCGCATCCATGCCGGAGAGGAGGCGATGCGACAGGCGCTTGCCGCCGCCGGTCCCGCGCCCGAACCGGGCCTGCAGGTCACGCGCCACGACTTCCGCAGCTGACCTGCCGACCGCCCGACATATGTGCCCGGCCCGCAACTCCCCTTGAAACTGGCCCGTTCCTCCCTCCTCGTGGCCCTGCTGGTCCCTCATGCGCCATCCCGGACAAGCCCCGGCGGCACCCTGGCGCGCCGGGCAACCCCGCATCGCCCGCGGCTGCCGCCAGACGACGCCAACACAAGAAGTCCCGGATGCTCTTCCGCACCAAGCACCTTCAGATCGACGCCAAGCCTGAGCGCCCCGACCCGTCCTCGCCAAGATGCTGCAGGAACCGCTGGGCGGCAGGCACCTCTCCGGACGGCAAGGGCAGCTTCGAATATCTGGAAAACCCGCAACCGATGTCGCAGGATGACGGGATGCTGAACCCGGTCGATCCCCGGCTTTATGGCACCCCGCCGCAGCCGGTGCCGAAGACCGCAAGGGAATGAGGCCCGACCGGACCGTCGCCTGCGCATCGATCCATCCATAACTTTTTTCTATATACGCCAGCACCATCATCTATTTGCCTTATCGCATCGACCCGAGCATCTTCCCTGCTGCAACGGGCAAGCTGACAGGGGCATCTGATGATCGACCGGCCGGACCAGTATCAGGACATCCGCGACGCCGTGCGCGCCCTTTGCGCCCAGTTCCCCGACGAATACCACCGCCGCATCGACGAGACCCGCGGCTATCCCGAGGAATTCGTGGACGCCCTGACCCGCGCCGGCTGGATGGCAGCCCTGATCCCCAAGGAATACGGCGGCTCGGGCCTCGGCCTTGCCGAAGCCTCGGTCATCATGGAGGAGATCAACCGCTCGGGCGGCAACTCCGGCGCCTGTCACGGGCAGATGTATGTGATCAACACCCTGATCAAGCACGGCTCCGAGGAACAGAAGCGCCGCTACCTGCCGCCCATCGCCAGCGGCGACCTGCGGCTGCAGTCGATGGGCGTGACCGAACCCACCACCGGCTCGGACACCACCAAGATCAAGACCACTGCCGTGAAAAAGGGCGACAAATACGTCGTCAACGGCCAGAAGGTCTGGATCAGTCGCGTCCAGCATTCCGACCTGATGATCCTGCTGGCCCGCACCACCCCCATCGAGCAGGCGAGGAAGCCCTCGGAAGGGATGTCGATCTTCATCGTCGATGTGAAGGAAGCGCAGGCCAGCGGCGGCATGACCGTCAACCCCATCGCCAACATGGTCAACCACGAGACCAACGAACTGTTCTTCGACAACCTCGAAATCCCCGCCGAGAACCTGATCGGCACCGAGGGACAAGGCTTCAAGCACCTGCTCTCGGGCCTGAACGCCGAGCGGGTGCTGATCGCCGCCGAATGCATCGGCGACGGCTACTGGTTCACCGACCGCGTCGTGAACTACACCAACGAACGCGTGGTCTTCGGCCGCCCCATCGGCCAGAACCAGGGCGTCCAGTTCCCCATCGCCGAGGCCTATATCGAGGTCGAGGCCGCCAACCTCATGCGCTTCCGCGCCTGCGAGCTTTACGACGCCGACCAGCCCTGCGGGGCCGAGGCGAACATGGCCAAATACCTCGCCGCGAAAGCAAGCTGGGAGGCCGCGAATGCCTGCATCCAGTTCCACGGCGGCTTCGGCTTCGCCAATGAATACGATGTTGAACGCAAGTTCCGGGAAACCCGGCTCTACCAGGTCGCCCCGATCTCGACCAACATGATCCTGGGCTATATCGGCCAGCACGTCCTCGGCATGCCCAAGAGCTACTGATGAGCACGCTTCCCCTTTCCGGCCTCACCGTCGTCGCCATCGAGCAGGCCGTCGCCGCCCCCTTCGCCACCTCGCGCCTTGCCGACGCGGGGGCGAAGGTCATCAAGATCGAACGCCCCGAGGGCGACTTCGCCCGCGGCTATGATGACGTGGCACGGGGCCAGTCGAGCTATTTCGTCTGGCTGAACCGCGGCAAGGAAACCGTCGTGCTGGATCTCGCCTCGGACGAGGGCAAGGCGGAGTTGACGCGCCTGCTCGATGGCGCCGACGTTCTGGTCCAGAACCTCAAGCGCGGCGCCTTGGCCCGGCTGGGCTTCGGCTTCGACCGCTTGGCGGCGGACTGGCCGCGGCTCATCACCTGCTCGATCACCGGCTATGGCGAGGACGGCCCGATGGCCGACCGCAAGGCCTATGACCTGCTGATCCAGGCCGAATCGGGCCTGTGTTCCATCACCGGCGGGCCGCAGGAACCGGCCCGCGTCGGCATCTCGCTGGTGGACATCGCCACCGGCGCGACAGCCCATGCCGCGATCCTCGAAGCCCTGATCCGGCGCGGGATCACCGGCAAGGGCGCGAACATCTCGGTGTCCATGTTCGACGTCATGGCCGACTGGCTGACCGTGCCGCTGCTGCAGCACGAGGGCGGCAAGACCCCCCGACGTCTCGGCATGGCGCACCCCTCCATCGCCCCCTACGGCGTGTTTTCCACGAAGGACGGCAAGCAGATCCTGATCTCGGTGCAAAGCGACCGCGAATGGCGCAAGCTGGCCGAGGTCTTCCTGAACCAGCCCGACCTCGGCCGCGACCCCCGCTTCGCCACCAACGTGGCCCGCGTGGAAAACCGCGCCGAGACCGATGCCACCGTCGCCGCCGGTTTCGCCCGCCTGACCGAGCTTGACGCCATCGACGCACTTCTGGCCGCCGATGTGGCGCTGGCCTCGGTCAACGACATGGCGGCGCTGTCGCAGCACCCGCACCTGCGCCGCATCACCGTGGAGACCGGGGCCGGCCCCGTCAGCTACCCCGCCCCCGGCGCGGTTTTCACCGACGAGATCCGCAGCTATGGCAGCGTGCCGGCATTGAGGGACGCATGATGGACCTGGACCTCGACCACCTGCGCGGATGGATCGGCAGCAAGGAGATCAAATCCGAAGCCGTGACGCCCGCACTGGTCGAACGCTTCAACACCACCTTCGGCCGGACCGGCGACACCGCGCCCGGCGCCCCCGCCCCGGTGATGATCCACCTCTGCCTCGCGCCTCCGGCAGCCCCTATCGACCAGCTCGGCCCCGACGGCCACCCCGCGCGCGGCGGCTTCCTGCCGCCCGTCCCCCTGCCCCGCCGGATGTGGGCCGGCGGCAGCTTTTCCTTCCATGACGACATCCGCATCGGCGAGACCGTCACCCGCCGCTCGACCATCCGCGACGTCGCAGTGAAACAGGGCCGCACCGGCCCCCTCTGCTTCGTGACCGTCGAACACCGCATCGAGAGCGACTCGCGCCACGTCCTGACCGAACGGCAGGACATCGTCTACCGCGACCTCGACGCAGCCAGCAGCCCGCCGAAAGCGCCGCCGCCCCCGGCCCCCGAGGGCACCCACCGCATCACGGTCGAACCCACCGCGCCGCTGCTGTTCCGCTATTCGGCCCTGACCTTCAACGGCCACCGCATCCACTACGACGCGCCCTATACCCGCGAGGTCGAAGGCTACCCCGGCCTCATCGTCCACGGTCCCCTGCAGGCGTCCCAGCTTGTCCACCTCGCCGAAAAGACCCGAGGCCATGTGCCCAAGACCTTCGACTTCCGCAGCCTCTCCACCATCTTCGACACCGCCGACTACAGCCTGAACGCGACCGCCGACGGCGAGGCCCTGAACCTCTGGACCGCGCAGGCGGATGGCCCCGTTGCGATGCAGGCCCGCGCAAGCTGGTGACTTGGCGTCCGCGCCTGCGCTGCCTAAGTCAGCCGCAAGCAACCTGAGGACGCCATGACCGACCTGACCCCCCGCGAGATCACCGCCGAGCTTGACCGCTTCATCATCGGACAGGCCGAGGCCAAGCGGGCGGTGGCGGTCGCCATGCGCAACCGCTGGCGCCGCCAGCAGCTTGCCGACGACCTGCGCGACGAGGTCTACCCCAAGAACATCCTGATGATCGGCCCCACCGGCGTCGGCAAGACCGAGATCTCGCGCCGGCTGGCCAAGCTGGCCCACGCCCCCTTCGTCAAGGTCGAGGCCACCAAGTTCACCGAGGTGGGCTATGTCGGCCGCGACGTCGAACAGATCATCCGCGACCTCACCGACGCCGCCATGGTGGAAACCCGCCAGCGGATGCGCGAGGCGGTAAACTCCCGCGCCCGCGAGGCCGCCGAGGCCCGGGTGATCGAGGCCCTTGCCGGCGAGAACGCCCGCGACCAGACGCGCGAGCTGTTCCGCGGCAAGCTGCGCCGGGGCGAACTGGACGACACCGTGATCGAACTGGACATCAACGACACCTCCAACCCCCTCGGGATGGAGATTCCCGGCCAGCCCGGCATGGGCCAGATGATGGACCTCGGCGCGCTGATGAAGGCTTTCGGCGGCCGCCGCGTGCGCCGCAAGGTGTCGGTCGCGCAATCCTACGACCTGCTGATCGCCGAGGAGGCCGACAAGCTGCTGGACGACGAGCAGATCAAGGCCGCCGCCCTCGACGCCGTCCAGCAATCCGGCATCGTCTTCATCGACGAGATCGACAAGGTCTGCGCCCGCGCCGAGACCCGTGGCGGCGACATCAGCCGCGAGGGCGTCCAGCGCGACCTCCTCCCCCTGATCGAGGGCACCACGGTCTCCACCAAATACGGCCCCGTCCGCACCGACCACATCCTGTTCATCGCCAGCGGAGCCTTCCACATCGCCAAGCCCTCGGATCTGCTGCCCGAGCTTCAGGGCCGCCTGCCCATCCGCGTCGAACTGCGCGCCCTGACCGAACAGGATTTCGTCCGCATCCTGACGGAAACCGACAACGCCCTGACCCTGCAATACGCCGCCCTGATGCGGACCGAAGGGCTTGAGATCACCTTCACCGCCGACGGCATCGCGGCGCTTGCCCGCATCGCCGCCGACGTGAACGGCAGCGTTGAAAACATCGGCGCCCGCCGCCTTTACACGGTGATCGAGCGCGTCTTCGAGGAACTCTCCTTCACCGCCCCCGACCGCAAGGGCGAGGCGATCACGGTGGACGCGGCTTTCGTCGAAGCGCAACTGGGCGACCTCGCGCGGTCCGCCGACCTGTCGCGCTACGTGCTGTAGGGGCCGCGCCGCCGCCGGGGGCTTTCGTCAAGGCGCAGGCCCCCCTTCCCACCCTTGCGCGCAGGGGGAACCGCAGGCGGCCCCATCCGTTGGACCAGCGACGCAAACGTCGGGCCGCCCACGCGCCCGCTGCAACGGAGCCTTGGACGATGAGTTTCGTGAACGGCCTTTTCGGCTTCATCATCTTCATTCTGGACATCTGGGCCATCGCCTCGATCATCCGGTCGCCGGCCGGCACGGGGTCCAAGATCCTGTGGGTGCTGCTAGTGGCGATCCTGCCGGTGCTGGGTCTCATCATCTGGTGGTTCGCCGGGCCGAAAGCCGACCAAGCCCGCCGGCTCTGAGCAAGGGGCATCGCGGCCCTTGCCCCTGGCCCCCCGGCCGCGGGGAACAAGCGCCGGAAAGCGGCGCATGGCAGTCCCCGGGCGGCCCCTGTTGCAGGGGTCGTTTCCGTTTGTCGCCTACAGGTCCAGCCCGAACTGCCGGGACTTATCCTCCTCGCGCGCGGGCTTGCGGAAGGTGTCGGCGCGGGCCAGCGGAATCCGCACCGCCCGTTCGCGCAGGGCCATGGCCTCCTCGACCGTGACGATCTGGATGCGCGGCACCGGGTCAAAGCCGTCAAGCGTGAACTGCCCCGCCCCCGCCGCCTCGGCCTTCATCGGGCCGGTCGGTTCATGCAGGGTCAGGAACACGCCGATATCGGCCTTTTCGCGTAGGATCACCGCGCGCAACTGGTCGATGTGGTTCCTTTGCCGATCCTTGCCGCCCTTGACCGACACCAGCGCCACGTTGGTCTTGCCGAAGAGCAGCCGCCCGTCGATGCCGCCGTCCGCACCCTTTTTCCCTAATCGCCACGGCTGCGCATCCTACTAGGACTTGCCGCATATCCTGCCTCGGTAATCCTCCCCGAAAGTAAGGGGCTTCATAAGTAGAATTTTCTCGGCAAGATGAACGAGGAGATTTCGAATGAAGACAAGCAGATACACTGAGGCTCAGATCATCGCGATCCTGCGGCAGGCTGA
>NZ_JACJFU010000023.1:0-40484 GCF_014164635.1 Paracoccus sp. MC1854
AGGAACAGCAGCGCCCCCTTGGACCCCAGCGGCACGATGAAGCAAAGGCCGAAAAGCGCCAGGAACCCCGCCAGCGCCAAGGGCGAATAGCTGATGGTCAGCCCCGGCCCGGCGGGCGTCGCCCGCCTGTGTCCGTGCCCATGCCGCCGTGCCGCGCCGGTTCCCATGGCGATCAACCTGCCATCCGTGCCGCAATGGCCGCGACCGGAAGATGCGCGCGACCCGCGGCGGTCACGGGCGGGCGCATGTGATCGATCCCTCGAACAGGCAGGCGGCCTCCAGCGGCGTATAGGCCACCCAGTCGATCTCGTAGCCGAGCGGTTCGTCGCGGGGGGTCTGCTCGCCCATCCATTCGGTCAGCACGGTCGTGCTCCAGAAGGACATGTAGATCTTCTGGGGGTGGTCGGGCAGCGGGCTGCCGGGTTCGGTGCGGTGGACCTCCTGCCCGTCCAGATACCAGGTGATGCCGTCCGCTTCCCAGCGAAAGGCGACATTGTGGAACTCCTGGTCGAAGGGGGGCGCGGTGGGCACGGTCGCGCCGTTCACCGGCTCGCCCTCGACATAGGTGTTCACCGTCATCTCGCCCGGCTCGCGGGTCAGGATCTCGATGTCGATCTCGCTGTGCGGGCTGTCGTGGACCGGGCCGGCATAGGTGAAGACCGAGGCGTTCATGCCCGACTGCCGGGGGGTGCGGATGCGCGCCTCGACCGTGCCGTAGTGGAACCTGGCCTTTGTCTGGACCTCGCCGCAGAGGGGCGGGCCGCCGTCCCCGGAGGCGGGGATGTGGGACAGCACCAGCATCCCGTCCTGCACCGTCACGGCCTTTTCAGACCAGTGGCAGTCCTGCCAGTCGCCGTTGGTCCAGCCGTCCGAGACATACCAGCGGTCGCGGTCCAGCGCGCCGGTGAAATCCTCGCGGAAGCCGGCGGTCTCGGGATGGGCCTTGTCGGTCGGCTGATCGGAGGACTGCGCCAGGACCGGCTGGCCTGCGGCGGTCAGCAGGGCGATCAGGGCAAGGGAATGGCGCATCTCGAACCTTCTCGGCCGCGGGGGATGGCGGGCGGTTGCCGCCTTGACTCCCGCGGCTTATGGAAGCCCGGCGCGGGTCGGTCAACGGAAAGGCGTTCACATGTCGTGCAATCCGGCGGGAACGCAGCCGTGACCCCTGCCCCTGCTTCCGCCACGCGGCCCGTGGTCTCGGTGGTCATGGCCAATTTCCGCGGCGCCCCGCATCTGGCGGCCGCCATGCGCGCGGTCCTGGCACAGTCCGAGCAGCGGCTGGAGCTGATCCTCGCCGACGACGCCTCGGACGACGACAGCGTGGCGATCGCGCGCGGGATCGCCGGAACCGACGACCGGGTGCGGGTGATCGCGAGTCCCCGCAACCAGGGCCCCGCCGCCACCCGCAACGGGGCGCTGGACGCGGCGCGGGGCGACTGGATCGCCGTGGTGGACAGCGACGACCTGATCCACCCGGAACGGCTTTCGCGCCTGATCGCGGCGGCGGAAGCCGCGGGGGCGGATCTGGTGGCCGATGACCTCGTGCATTTCGGCGCCCCGGCCGAGCAGGGCCGCACCCTGCTGCAGCCGCTTGCGCTGGCCGCGCCGATGTGGCTCGCGGCGCCGGCTTACCTGCGCGCCAATGGGGGCGATCCGGCCCTGCCCTCCTTCGGCTATCTCAAGCCGGTGATCCGGCGTGCGGTGTTGGGGGGCCGCCGCTACGACCCGCGGCTCAGGATCGGCGAGGATTATGATCTGGTGCTGCGGCTGCTGATCGACGGCGCCCGCTTCCTGCTGCTGCCCGACCCGCTTTACGCCTATCGCCGGCATCCCGGTTCCATCTCGCACCGGCTGTCGGTCGGGACGGTCGCGGCGATGCTGCAGGCCCACCGCGCCCTGCCGCCGCTTTCCGACCCCGAGGCGCGGGCGGCCGCGGCGGCGGTGGACCGCCAGCTTCGCCGGTCGCTGCGCTATGAACGGCTGGTCGCGGAGATCAAGGCAAGGCGCTGGAGCCGCGCCCTGCCCCGGCTGGCCGATCCGGCGACGGTCGCCCGGCTGGCCGGAAGCCTGCGCGATCGCCGCCGCCGCAAGGCCGCCCTGCAGGCGCAGGACCACGCAGAGGGCGCCGTTTCCCCTGATCCCGTTGCCGCCCTGCCGCTGCCCGGCCAGCCTTGGGACAGCCCCCCTGCCCCCGCTGCGGCGCGGATCGCGGCTGGCGGCACGCCCCCGCCCGGCGCGCCCGGCTGGGCGCTCTGGCTGGCAGGCGCGACGGCCGGGGGGTCAGCGGGCTGAGGTCCGCGCGCCCCGCTGCTCTCGCCGCGCCAGCGCCGCCTGCACGCGCAGGGACAGGGCGGCGCGGGCTGCCTCGGCCGCCAGCACATGGGGGCGGCCCTCGGTCAGCATCCGCAGCATCTGCCGCCGGCGCGGCGCCTCGGCCCGGCGCTGCCAGGGCTGGAACACCAGGTCGCGCAGCAGGGCGGGGCCGGCTGGCAGCCCGCGCAGCGGGGCCGCACCCGCGCCTGCCAGCGCCGGATGGTCGTGGCAGGCGCGGGCCAGCGTGATCCCCAGGGCCAGCGTCCGCTCCTGCCCGCTTGCGGCGGCGATCCCGTCCAGCATCCGCCGGTCGGCCGGGTCCAGCCGGGCCAGCCAGTGCGCCAGCTCGGCCGCGGCCCAGCCGCAGGGCTCGCGCGCCAGCAGCGCCTTGGCCAGCGTCACCGCCATCAGCAGGCAGCCGTCGGCGGGCGACAGGACCGGGATGGCGTCCCCGCCATGGGCCTGCGTCACGGCGCGGTCGAGGACGCCCGCCGCGCCCCGCCAGTCCGGCAGGCCCGCCTGCTGCAGCCGGTGATGCAGGTCGACCACCGCGCCGTCACGTTCGCGGCGGAAATGCTGCTCGCCCAGGAAGGGGACCCACCACAGCGCCTGCTCCTGCTCCATGGGGGCGAAGTCCAGCCCTTGTAGAAGCGCTGCCGCCCGCCTGCGGTCGCGCGGGGTCACGAACAGGTCGATGTCGCCCGAGGGGCGGCGGAAAGGATCGCCATGGACGGCCATCTGCTGGAACGGCCCCTTCAGCACGGCATGGCGCAGCCCCGCGCCCGCGAAGGCCCGGGAAACCTCGGCCGTGACCGCCATGGCCGCGCGGTTCATGGCGGCGGTCCGCAGCCGCGCCTGCAGAAGCCGGGGCGCCAGCGCGGCGCAGCCGGGGGGCAGCGCGGCGGGACTGACCGGCAACTGGCCCAGCATCTTGTTCAGCCGGGCGATGTCGAACAGCCGGTCGGGATCGGGCGGGCGCCTCGGCCCCGTCGGTTCGGGACCTGCGGCCTGTGGGCTGGCCGGGCACGCCGCAGCGGTCAGCACGGCGATCTCGGCCCCCGAGTCGCCCCGGACCGATGCGATCAACTGTTCGGTGAATGCCATCCGCGCCTTCCGCCTGCCTGATGCCCGCCCGATGCGGCACCGCAAGGCCTTGGCCCTGCCCTTCGCGGCATTTCACCCGAAGGTCCGGGCCGGGGCAAGCGGGGTCGGCGCCCGCACAGGGAGGGTTTTGCCGCCCTTCAGGGCTTGCCGCGCTTCTCGTGCCAGGACTGGCAGAAGCGGACGAAATGGCGGGCGGGGTGCTTCGGCTCGATCTCCTCGGCCGCGCACCAGCGGCGCCATTCCCCTTCCAGGTGGCGCACGTCCCAGCCGGGGGCGGCGGCGCGGGCCTCCTCGTAGGCCTCGGGGTCCAGGAAGCCCTCGAAGATCTCGGCCTCGGCCAGGGGCGCGGTGCCGCGGTTGCGGAAGACCACCCTGTCCCCGTCGTCCGAGAAGCGCACCGAATAGTCCGGCATGTGCGAATGGGCGATGTCCTCGCGGATCACGTTGGCCACCAGCCGCCGGAACTCGAAGCTGGACGAGGACGAGCCGCATTTCTTCTGCAGCAGGTCCAGCCCGACCATCCATTCCTTCTGGTTGCCGCAATGCTTGCGCGCCAGTTCGTAAAGCCGCCGTTCCAGCGGCCGGCGCAGCCGGAAATAGTCGCGGCTGATGGTCAGCACCTCCTGCGCGCGGATGGCGTTGAAGACCCAGTCCGACAGCTTGATCTCGATCTCCTGCATCCGGCCCTCGCGGGTCTGGCGCACGATGCGGGCGCTTTCGATCAGGCCGAAGGTTTCGAAGATTTCCTCGCCGCCGGTGGTGATGTTGGTCGAGATGCGGGTGCCGGCCAGCCGCTCCATGGCCGCCTTCAGCAGGTCGTAGCCCCGCCCCGTGGTCATCCGGTTGGTCGCCCGCAGAAGGTCCGCGGCCTGGAAGCGGACGATCTGGCTGACCTCGCGCCCGTCGTTCAGCGCCCGGATGAGCTGGCTGATGCAGAAGATCAGGATGTCGCGGTCGTGGACCGTGGCCATGCCGTCGGAGGAGGGCTTGATCTCGACCGACAGCCCGTTGTGCTCGTAATGGCGGGGGCGCAGGTCGGGCTTGGTCGAGAGCGAGAAGATCGGATGCTCCATCGGCCCGACATCGGCCTTGGGGGCGGCGTTGAAGATGTCGCAGACGAAGAAATCACGTTGCGGATGACGGTCGGGAAGAAGCGGGCTGTTCATATGGCCTCGGGGAAACGACACTTCACCCATAACGACACTTCACACATGAATCAAGGTTAACGACACTTCACCCATGAAGCGGGGAGAAACGACACTTCACACATGACGAATCACCACTTTACACATGAAGAAACGACACTTCACACAGACGCAGACATTTCAAAGCTTTGATAAGTAGTAGAAAAAAAGCCTTTTGTCTGCGCTTAACACCTATTTAACACCTATTTAACACAGGGGGCCCTGTGGATAAGTCGCGTCAAGCACGAAGATGGCTGGGGAATTGGAAGTGGGGCCGGCGGTGCCGGGACGGGAAGCAGGGCTGGCGGAGATGCGTGAAGGCGCCTCTTGCATGGTCCCGCCCTTCGCCGACGGGCAGCCTGATCGGGGGGCATGCCACGGTTCCCTGCGGGGCTTCCGGCAGCGCCTGTCCATGGCCTTCCGGCCTGGAGGAAGGTTCAGCCCTCGATCAGCAGCCGCCCGATCCGCGCCGGGGTGGCGGGACGCCGGGCCGCCAGCTTGTCCGCGAGGATGCCGCGCGCGATCGGGACCAGAGTGGCGGGGCGGCGCAGGGCGGACAGCACCGCCCCTGCCCGGCCCGCCTTGGCGCGGCGGTCGAGGAAGTCGCGCAGCAGGAACCGCCGGCGCTGTTCGGCCAGGTGCGCCCGCAGCGCCTCGCGCGCTGCCCTGTCGAGGCCGGGTGCCGCCAGATGCGCGCGGACGGCCGTCAGCAGGGCCGCCAGATCGGCCGTGCGGTGGCGCGAGCTCAGCGACTGTGCCCGCCAGCGGGCGGCATAGCCGGTCTCGGTGCTGACGCGGAAGCGTGCGCCCTTCTGAAGCATCCGCACGTAAAGGTCGTAGTCCTCGCCGAGCCGCAGCGTCTCGTCGTAGCGCAGCCCCTGCGCCTGGAGGAAATCGCGTCGCATGATCGGCTTGAGGAAGCCCCATTCATGCCGGTTCGCGCCGCGGCCCGAACGGTTGGCGCGCACGAAGCCCGCAAGGTCGATGTCGATCAGCGCCGGCGCGATGGCGGGCAGCGGCGGCAGGTCGGCGGGGGATGCGCTTTCGGCCACGAACAGGATGTTGTCGGCCACCATGTCCCAGCCCGGCACCGCCAGCAGCCGGGCGAAGCGGCCGGGCAGGATGAAGTCGTCGGCGTCCAGCACCGCCACGAACTCGCCCGTTGCCACCGCCAGCGCCCGGTTGCGGGCGGCGGCGGGGCCGATGTTCACCTCGCAGCGGATCACCCGCAGCCGCCCGTCCCCCTGGGCGGCCGCGCGGGCGACCTCGGCTGTGGCGTCGCGCGAGGCGTCGTCGACCACGATCACCTCGGCGGTTTCCGGCTCGTCCAGGGCCGTGCGCACCGCGTCGGCGATGGTCGCGGCGGCGTCGCGGGCGGTGATGACAACGGAAACGGAGGCAGGGATGTCGGCGCTCATGGGTCTTTCCGTGGCAAGCGTCGGGACGAAAGTCCAGCCTGCCGGCGGCCGGGTCCGGGTGATCCGGGGCGGTGCCCGGCGCCGGATGGGGCACCGGCCACGGCGCTGCCTGCTGCCCTCGCCCCGGTTGCCCCCAGAAGCTCGGCCCGAACCGCCGCAGCCGGCTTGAGCCTGCCGTTCACGGGAAGATTACCACGGAAGGAAGCGGGCAACGCGGCGGCATCCGTGTGATCCTTGTTTGCCGACGGACCGGCTGGGCTGCGCATACCGGCCGCCATTCGCGCAACCCCATGCCGAACCACCGGTTTCACCGCCCGCCCGGCGTCTTCCCGGCACTGTCGCCGCGGCCGATGCCGATGCCGCCTTCGGGTGGGACAGGGGACCGCGCCGGGCAGACCGGGGCGGAGTGCCGGGGTTGCTACCTGGCCGGGTGCGCGTTAACCATGATTCATCCGTCAGGACCCGGTGAAATTCCGGGTGGCTCTTCCGGCCGCCGATCCGCCGGACAACTTGCAACGATCAGTTCCGCCGCAAGCTCGAACAATCGGTCAGCAGGCTGACGGACCTCCCGTGATTTCACTGGATGGCTCTGGAACCGGAAGCCTCGGCGCCTGCAGCATGACCCGGCGTGAACCTTGATCTTCAAGGTGGCGACATGACGATCAACTTCGACAGCAAGGGCGCAAAGGCCGGGGCGCACAGCCTTGTGGCACCGGAGCCGCCCCGCGATGTCCCGCCCCCGCGCCCTGCCGCGCGCTACTACGAGACGCTGGACGCGCTGCGCGGGGTGGCCGCGCTCGCCGTGCTGCTGCTGCACACCAGCAGTTTCCTTTTGTGGCCGGGGCTGGCGCGCAGCGCCTATCTGGCGGTGGATTTCTTCTTCGTCCTCAGCGGCTTCGTCGTGGCCCACGCGTATGACGGCAAGCTCAGGGACGGCCTGCCCGTGGGGCGGTTCCTTTGGCTCAGGATGGTCCGGCTGACCCCGCTGCACTGGGCCGGGCTGGGGATCGCGGCGCTGCTGGTGCTGCCGGGGGCGCTGGCCGGCGACTACCGCCTGCCGCCCGACGCGGTGGTTCTGGCGCTGGTGCTGGGGGCCCTGTTCATCCCCTGGCCCTCCATGCAGGAGCCGCCGCACCTGTTCCCGCTGAACCCCCCGGCCTGGTCGCTGTTTCTGGAGGTGCTGGCCAGCCTGGCCTTCGGTCTGGCGCACCGCTGGCTGTCGACGCGCGTCCTGATCGCCATGGTCGGCGGTGCCGGGGCGGTGCTGTGCTTCAATGCGGTGACCGCCGGCACCATCGACGGCGGCGTCCGCTGGACCAGCCTTGATGCCGGCCTGGCGCGGCTGTGCTTTTCCTTCCCGCTGGGGGTGCTGCTCTGCCGGGGGCGGGCGCATATCCCTCCTGCCCTCGGGGCCTTGGGCCCCTGGCCGCTCTTGGCGATCCTGTTCGCGCTGTGCCTGCCCACGGTGCCCGCCCCCTGGACCGGGCTTTACGACCTGGCCTTCGTGGCCGTGATCGCGCCCCTCCTGGTGGCCGCCGGCACCCGGGCCTCGCCCTCGCCGGCGGCGCGCCCCTTCTTCCTGACCCTGGGGGCGATCTCGTTCCCGCTTTACGTCCTGCACGAGCCGCTGAGGGGGGGGCTGCTGGCCCTGGCGGAACGGGCGGGTTTCGGGGAACGCGCCGGCGCCGTGGTCTATCTGGGGGCCATCATCGCCATCGCCTGGGCGGCCGCCCCGGTCGATGCCGCCATCCGGCGCTGGATCGTCGGGCGCAGGCAAGGCGCGGCGCTCCGCCGGACCTCCTGAGCGAACCGGGTGCTGCAAGGCGCACAGGCGGCGGAATTTCCCGCGAAGGGCTTGACGCGAAGGCCCGGACGGTGAACGGACAACAAAGATGGGCTTGAGCGGCTTTCTCCCCGGTGGCATGGTGCCGGCGGCGGCCGTTCAGGCTGGATGTTGTGGCCGGATGTTTGCGGGATTTGGCATGCTGAGCGTGACGGCGGTGGTTCTGACCTACAATCGGCGCGACCTCGTGCAGCAGTGCCTCCAGGCGCTTCTGGCGCAGTCCCGGCCGGTCGACCGGATCATCGTGGTCGACAATGCCAGCACCGACGACACCGCCGAGGTTCTGGGGGGCTTCGCCTCCGACAGGCTGGCGGTCCGCAGGCTGCCCGAGAATGTCGGCGCGGCCGGCGGCTTTCACGAGGCCATGCGGCTCGGCCATGTCTCGGGGGCGGATTTCGTCTGGGTCATGGACGACGACGTGATCCCCGCGCCCGACGCTCTGTCCGAGCTGCTGCGCGCCTTGGACCTGCTGGACGGGCAGGGCATCGCCGCGCCCTTCGTGGTCTCCTGTGCCCATGACCCGAACGGGGTCCTGACCAATGTCCCCGAGGTGGACCGGCGGACGAATGCGCTGGCCTACGAGAACTGGCCGCACCTGCTGGAGCACGGGCTGATGCCGGTGACCCGGTCGACCTTCGTATCGGCCCTGTTCCGGCGCGAAACGCTGGAACGCCACGGCCTGCCGATCGCGGCCATGTTCATCTGGGGCGAGGACACCGAATACACCCGCCGCGTCACCCGCGACACCCCCGGCTATCTGGTCAGCCGCAGCCGGGTCGAGCATGTCCGCGCGGTGCCCGGCACGCCCGACATCCGCACCGAACAGAACGCCACCCGGATCGGCTGGCACCGCTTCCATGTCCGCAACTCGATCTATGTGGAACGCCGCTATGCGGGGCGCAGGAAGGCGCTCAACTATGCCCGCCTCAAGTGCCGGCTTGCCCTGGGCCTGCTGCTGCGGGGCGAGCCCCGCAAGGCGCTGATGGTAGCCGAGGGCATCGTCAGGGGCTTCACCTTCAACCCGGATGTCCAGCCGCTGCCGCGCGCCGAAGCGCCGGACACGCGGGTTCTGGCGGAACCGGCGGCGGCCCCGCCGCACGGGGCCTGACGGGGGGTCCGGCCCCCGAGCCTTCCGCCGGAGATGACAAGCAGCCAAGGAGATGGAATGGGCTTGCGGATACTCGTGACGGGCAACCTGGGCTATGTCGGCCCGGCCGTCCTGCGCCAGCTTCGGGAGGAATACCCCGACGCCTGGATCCATGGCTATGACAGCGCCTTTTTCGCGCATTGCCTGACCGGCGCCGAAATCCTGCCCGAATGGCGGATCGACCGGCAGAGCTTCGGCGACGTGCGCAGCCTCGACCCGGCCCTGCTGCAGGGCATCGACGTGGTGATCCACCTTGCCGCCGTCTCGAACGACCCCATGGGCGACCGCTTCGCCGCCGTGACCCGCGACATCAACCAGGAGGCCTCGGTGGCCCTGGCGCGTGCCGCGGCCGCGGCCGGGGTCGGCCATTTCGTCTTTGCCTCAAGCTGCAGCGTCTACGGCGTGGCCGACGCCCGCCCCCGGCGCGAGCAGGACGCGCTGAACCCGGTCACCGCCTATGCCCGCTCGAAGGTCGGGACCGAGGAGGCCTTGGCGGCCCTCGACGGCCCCATGGTCACGACCTGCCTGCGGTTTGCCACCGCCTGCGGGATGTCCCCGCGGCTGCGGCTGGACCTTGTGCTGAACGACTTCGTGGCCTGCGCGCTGTCCACCGGCGTCATCACGGTCCTCAGCGACGGCTCGCCCTGGCGGCCCTTGATCGACACCGCCGACATGGCCCGTGCCATCGCCTGGGCCGCGCAGCGCCCCGAGGATGCGGGCGGCCCGCATCTGGTGGTCAACGCGGGGACTGACTCCGCCAACTACCAGGTCCGCGATCTGGCGCAGGCCGTGGCCCGCTCCCTGCCCGGCACGCAGGTCTCGATCAACACCGAGGCTCCGGCCGACAGCCGGTCCTATCAGGTGGACTTCGGCCTTTACGCTTCGCTCGCCCCCCGCCACCAGCCGCAGGTCACGCTGGACCAGTCGATCGCCGGTCTGGTCGAGGGGCTGCGCGGCATGGGCTTTGCCGATCCCGACTTCCGCAACTCGCCCATGATCCGGCTGCGGGTGCTGCAGGACCACATGGCGGCGGGGCGGCTGACCGACCGGCTGGTCTGGACCGACGGGCTGCGGAGGGCCGCGGCATGAAGGTCGCCCTGCTCGCCGGCGGCTTCGGCACCCGTCTCAGCGAGGAAACCTCGGTCCGGCCTAAGCCCATGGTCGAGATCGGCGGCCGCCCGATCATGTGGCACATCATGAAGTTCTACGCCCATTACGGGTTGCGCGACTTCGTGGTGCTGGGCGGCTACAAGGTCGAGTTCATCCGCGACTATTTCCTGAATTACCGTGCCAATGAATGCGATTTCACCATCGACCTTCGGACCGGGAGCATCGAATGGGCGCGCGAGGTGGCCGAGGACTGGCGGGTGACCGTGCTGGACACCGGCGGAGAGTCCATGACTGGCGGGCGGGTGCGCCGGGCGCGGCACCTGCTGGGCGATGGCACCTTCTGCCTGACCTATGGCGACGGTCTCAGCAACGTGGACCTGCCCGAGCTGATCGCCGCGCATCGCGCCTCGGGCGCCTGGTGCACGATGACGGCGGTGGTCCAGCCGGGCCGCTACGGCGCCCTGCGGCTGAGCGAGGACAACACCCAGGTCGAGGGCTTCCGCGAAAAGGGCAAGCATGACGGCGGGCTGATCAACGGCGGCTTCTTTGTCTGCGAGCCCGAGATGCTGGACCTGATCGACGACGACGCCACCGTGCTGGAGGAAGAGCCGATGCATCGGCTGATCGAGCGCGGCAAGCTCGCGAGCTTCGTCCACGAGGGCTACTGGCAGAGCATGGATTCCTTGCGCGACCGCCACATCCTGGAAGAACAGTGGCGCCGCGGCGCGCCCTGGAAGGTCTGGAGCTGAAAGCATGATCCTTGTCGACAGCGCGCTGGCCCGCCGGGAAGCCGAGGGCAGACCGATCCGCGTGGCCGTGGTGGGCGCGGGCTTCCAGGGCGCGGCCATCGTCCGCCAGATCGTGACCGCCGTGCCGGGGATGCGGGTGGCGGGCGTCGCCAACCGCCATCTGGACCCCGCCCGCCGCGCGCTTGAGGATCTCGGGGTCGAGCCCGCCATCTGCGACGGCCCGGCCGCCATCGGGGCCGCCATTGCCGCCGGGCGGCCGGTCGCCACCGAGGACGCGATCTCGCTGGTCCAGTCGGACGGCGTCGACGTGGTGGTCGAGGTCACCGGCTCGGTCGACTATGCCGCGGGCGTGGTGCTGGCCGCCATCGAGGCGGGCAAGCACGTCGTCCAGATGAATGCCGAGCTTGACGGCACCATCGGCCCGATCCTCAAGGCGCGGGCCGAGGCCGCGGGGCTGATCTACAGCTTCTCGGACGGCGACCAGCCGGGCGTGCAGATGAACCTTTACCGCTTCGTGAAGGGCCTCGGCGTGACCCCGGTGCTGTGCGGCAACATCAAGGGGCTGCACGACCCTTACCGCAACCCCGAGACGCAGCGGGGCTTCGCCGAGAAATGGGGCCAGAAGCCCGCCATGGTGGCCTCCTTCGCCGATGGCACCAAGATTTCCTATGAGCAGGCGGTGGTCGCCAACGGCACCGGCTTCCGGGTGGCGCGGCGCGGGATGCTGGGTCCCGACTTCTCGGGCGGCGATCCGACCGCGCCGCTGGTGCCGCTGGAGGACACGGTGTCGGCCTTTGCCGAAACGCTGGACGGGCTTGCGGGCAGCGGCACGGCGGGCCTTGTCGATTACGTCGTGGGCGCGCGGCCGGGGCCGGGCGTCTTCGTGCTGGGCACCCATGATGATCCGCGCCAGCGGCATTTCCTGAACCTCTACAAGCTCGGGACCGGGCCTTACTACTGCTTCTCGACCCCCTATCACCTGTGCCATTTCGAGGTGCCGAACTCGGTCGCCCGGGCCGCGCTCTTCGGGGACGCGGTGCTGGCGCCGCAGGCCGGGCCGGTGGTGGGCGTGATCGCGGTTGCCAAGACCGACCTTGCCCCCGGCGCCCGCATCGCCGAGTTCGGCGGCTTCGAGGCTTACGGCGTGGCCGAGAGCCAGGAGGTCATCGACCGCGAGAACCTGCTGCCCCTCGGCCTTGCCTTGGGCGCCACGCTGCGGCGGCCCGTCTCGAAGGACCGGGCGCTGACCTTCGACGACGTGACCCTGCCGCCGGGGCGGCTCGTCGACCGCCTTTACGCCGAGCAGCGCCAGCGCTTTGCCGGCCTGTCTTCCGCCGCCTGAGGGTTTCCCCATGATCTTCCACGACACCGAACTGAAGGACGCCCGCCTGATCGAGCTGCGGCTTCTGGGCGACGACCGCGGCGCCTTTGCCCGCACCTTCTCGCAGGATGAATTCGCCGAGGCCGGCATGGCCTCGGTCTATGTCCAGCAGAACATGTCGGCCTCCGCCCGCAAGGGCACGGTCCGGGGGATGCATTTCCAGCGCGCCCCCCATACCGAGGCCAAGCTGATCCGCTGCCTGCGCGGCGCGATCCTCGACGTGATCGTGGACCTGCGGGCGGATTCGCCCAGCTACCTGCGCCACCAGGGCTTCGAGCTTTCCGCCGAAAACCGCCACCAGCTTTACGTGCCGCCCGGCTTCGCCCATGGCTTCCAGACGCTGACGGATGACGTCGAGGTGTCCTACCTCGTTTCCGCTGCCTATGCCCCGGCGGCCGAGGGTGGCCTGCGCCATGACGACCCCCTGCTGGGGATCGCCTGGCCCATGGCCGCCACGGTGATCTCGCCCAAGGACGCCGCCTGGCCGCTTCTGGACCCCGCCGCGCCGCTGTCGATCTAAGCCGCAAGGCGCCCCGGCAGGGCCGCCCGCTTGCCTGCCCGCCGAGGCGCGGCGCAGGGCTCGGCGGCGCGGTCGGGCACCCTGCGGAAGCTTGCAGGGCACCGCAGGGCGCCCGACCGCTTTCCAGCCAGAACGCGGACGGGGGTGCCGCTCGATGCCCTTCGCTTCCTGTGGCCTGTCCCCGTTTGCCGGCTGTCCTGAACCACGCCTGAATCGAACCGGCCGCCAGCCCCCTGCGGGGACGGCGGCTGGTCTGGTCCGGGTTGCCCTGCTGCGGGCATGAGGCGCCCCGCCCCTTTCAGGGCCGGGATGGCGGCCGCCACGGGAAAGCTGCGCGGGCATCCCCGGCCCGCCCGGCAGGCGGACGGGCCGGGCCTTTGTCAGAAGTCCCAGTGGGCGGTGTCGTTCCAGTAGAAATTGTGGTCCCTGCCGTTCGACTCGCCGTTCAGCACCACCTCGTCGACGTAAAGGTTGCGGTCGCGCGCGGCCGAGCCTTCGTAATGGTCGTTGAGGAAGGTGATCGCCACCCGGTCCGAGCCGTCGAGGCCGAAGTCGCCGCGGAAGACGAAGCTGTCCCATTCGCCCGCCGCCCGGTCGGCCGTGACCACCGTCGAGGCGGAAACCGCCTTGCCGTTCACGCTGAGCGCGAAGGCCGGATCGCCCTTGAAGGCGTCGCCGTTGACCTTGACCGTGACGCTGTCTTCGCCCCGCTGGTTGTCCTGTTCCTGGGGCGGGCGGTTCGCCGCGCCGTTGGCGACCAGCCGGAAGTTGTCCAGAAGCGCGCCATGGCCATCGCCAGCCTGCGAGGCAACCTCGCGGATGGTCAGCCGGTCGGTCCCCGACTGGCCGGTGACGGTGGCGGTGAAGCTGCCCCAGTCGGTTCCCGGCTTGGCGACCGCCACAACCTTGTCGTTCCAGACCACCTCGACATCCTGGGTCGAGGCGGCTTTCCCGGGCCGCGCCTGCAGGTCGAAGCTGAGGCTGTGGGACTGGCCCGCAGCGGCCTCGACATCCTGGAAGAAGCCGTCGCGCGCGCCCTCGAAGTCAAGCTCGACGAAATCCGTCCCCTCCGTGGCCCGGACGCCGTTGTGGTTGTTCCAGACCTCGATGCGGCCGCCCGACAGCGCCGTCCAGCCCTGCAGCGACTGGAACGCGCCATACTGGTCCGACCCCACCTCGGCCGTCTCGAACGAGCCGTTCACAAGAAGGTTGCTGCCGGAAGGGGCGGAAGGCGCCGGCGCGGGCTGCGGCGGTTCCGGTTCAGCCGGCCGTGCCGGTTCCGTGGGCCGTTCCGGCTCGCGCCCCGGGGCATCGTCCTTGAGCCAGTCGAGGCGCCGGGCGAAGTCGCCCAGCCAGGCCTCGCGATCCTCGTAGATCGTCATGGCGCCGTTCGTGTTGGGCCGGCCGAGGTCGAGATCCGGGTGGGGGTTGTCGGTGTAGTAGCGGTCCGACACCTTGATGAACTCGCCGCCCCAGCTTTCCTTCGTGGGATCGTTCTGGTCGCCGCTGAGAAAGCGCAGCACGGTGGGGCTGTCGCCCATCTTGACGCCGGCCTGGTTGAAGATGTCCCCCGACAGCTCGGCGAAGAAATCGCCCAGGGCGCCGTGGCCTTTGGCGTTCTCGTCATGCCAGCCCTTGATGATGCTTGAGCTGGACGGGGTCTGGTACATGCCCCGGAAGGACGTCAGGTTGTCCACCCACATGTCCAGCTCGCCGCGGAAGTTGTTCTTGATGTAGTTGTAGGCGTTCGGGTCCTGCGCGTTGATGTTGAAGAACCGGACATGCTTTGCGATCGAGGGATCGTCATGCAGCGCCTGGGCCAGATCGGTCTCGCCGCCCCAGGTCAGGACGTTCAGCTTCTCGCCGGCACCGGCGGCTTTCTTCGCCTCGGCGATGATCGCGCGCGAGGAATCTGTGGGCGAGGAATGGCCCCTGTCGCCGGTGATGCTCGTCGCGCCCTGCCAGCTTACGGCCTTGAGTTCGTCGGCGGTTTTGAAGGCGGAACTGCGCGCTTCCAGCTTGGCATGGTCGCGGCCATAGACGTCGATGATCCGGTCGATGTCCTGCACCAGGCCGTCCTGGTGGCCGTGGATGGAGGCGGTCCCGGCGATGCCGACGATGTCCATCTTGTCCTGGTAGAGCAGGGCATGGATGAGCGACTGGGCATCGTCCTTTTCCTCGGACGAAAGCCTGAGGTCAGTGGAAATGAAAACTCTCGGCAGCGGCATGGTCGATCTGTCTCCTTGCTGTCCCTTGTCGAAGCCGGCAGACGGCGCGCGGCCTTTGGCATCGCCCGGTCCGGCGATCCGGCGTGGCGGCCGCGCTGTCGATCACAGCCGACAAGAGGTTTAGTAAACCAGGGTTAATACAACCTTAAGGCGATTCCCGTCTGCTGAACAAAGCGGGATGCGCCAGGATGCGGGCCGTGCCCTTCGCCGGACCGGGAAGCCGCGGCCTGCAGGCGCCACGCATGACCCTGGCGGGCAGCGCGGTGCCGAAGGGTTCGGCGGAAAGGTCAGGCATCGGGCGCATTGTGGCTTTCATCATTGGCAAGCCCGGTCTACGCGGCTGTTCCCACGAGTTCACTTCACAAATGTTTATTTTTATCATGGACTTGCAAAGATCGGCGGAATCCCGGACAAGCTGCGGATGAGGATGGGCGGCATATCGCCGAGCGGGAAGGGCGCCCGGACCCGGACGCCGGGTCAGGAGTTGACCGCAGGCAGGGGTCCGTGACACGCAGCGTCCACAGATCAAGACTTTATGACTTGAAAAGACAGTTCTTCCCGGGACGGGCTGGTGGCCAACCTGTCTGCCGCCATTTACATCCCGCAAGCAAATCGTCGGCATCATGGTCGCGCCACGGCCCGGCGCTGACCTGAAGGATCGGGTAAAAGGCATGAACTATCGCTCTCTGGCGGATCTGAACGATGCGATCCTGCGCAACCTGCACGGGTTGCCGCGGGACATCGACCTTGTTGTCGGCATCCCCCGCAGTGGCCTTCTGGCCGCCAACCTGTTCAGCCTGGTGACGAACATCCCGCTGGCCGACCTCGACAGCTTTCTCGACGGACGGCTTCACACCTCCGGCACCACCAAGCGCCACAAGGGGCTGGACCGCGGCCTTGCCGACATGCGCCGCATCCTGATCCTCGACGACAGCATCTTCAGCGGCAACGCAATGCGCGATGCGCGCCTGCGGGTCGAGGCGGCGGGCATTGCGGAAAAGACCGGGGCCGAGATCATCTTCGCCGCCGTCTACGGCAGCGACGCAAGCTACCCCGAGGCCGATTTCATCTTCGAGCGGGTGAAAAGCCCCCGCATCTTCCAGTGGAACTTCATGCACCATGTCGTGCTGGAGGAAAGCTGCGTCGATATCGACGGGGTGCTGTGCCTTGACCCGACCGAGGATCAGAACGACGACGGCGAGGCCTATCGCCGCTTCCTGACCGAGGCGCTGCCCCTGCACGCGACCTCGCGCCGGCTGGGCTGGCTGGTTACCAGCCGGCTTGAGAAATACCGCCCCGAGACCGAGGCCTGGCTGAAGGCCCAGGGGATCGAATACGGGCAGCTCGTCATGCTGGACCTGCCCTCCAAGGCCGAGCGGCAGCGTCTGGGTGCGCATGGCACCTTCAAGGCCGAGTTCTACCGGAACTCGAACGCGACCCTGTTCATCGAAAGTGAGCACCGGCAGGCCCGGACCATCGCCCGGCTGTCGGGAAAGCCGGTCCTGTGTGTCGAAACCCACCAGATCTGCATGCCCGACAGCCTGTCGCCGGTCGCCATGCGCCAGCAGATGCGCAACATGCCGACCCGGCTGAAGCAGCGGGCGCACGGGACCGGCCGCCGGCTCAAGGGCGTGGCCCGCGGCCTCATGGGGGACGCGGCCTATCTTGCCCTGAAGAACCTGGTCCGCCCCCAGCCCAAGAGCCAGACCAGAAGCTGAGCCCGGCCCGCTTTCCGTATCATGCAGGCGCGAGGGGTGTTCCTGCCCCTGCCCCCGTTCACATCCGCAGGAGTTGACGACCTTTCCGGGGGCGGTCGGGGAAAGCCCCGACCCTTCGCCCTCGCCTGTCCCGCGCGTTTGCGATAAGGCCGCCATCGCGGTCAGGTGATCGGCCCGCGCCCGGTTCAGGAAACGCCGGGGCACGCGGGCACCGTTTCGGAAAGGTGGCGCGTGGCAGCCGACAGCACAGTCTTTGATCCGCCCTCGGGATCGCTCGGCCGGTCGGTCGGACGGGGGGCGCTGGTGACCGGCGGCTCGCAGGCCGTCCGGCTCGCCTGCCAGTTCGCCTCGGTCATCGTCCTGTCGCGCCTGCTCACGCCCGAGCATTTCGGCATCGTCGCCATGGCCGCGCCCGTCATGGCGTTCATCGGGCTGTTCCAGGACCTTGGGCTGACCCAGGCGACGGTCCAGAAGAAGAACATCACCCATGGCGAGGTGAACACGCTTTTCTGGCTGAACCTGGCCATCAGCATGCTTCTGGCGGCTCTGATGGTGCTGGCATGGCCGCTTGTCACGCGGTTCTACGGCGACCCGCGGGCCGGCGTGCTGGTCGCGGCGATGAGCCTGCAGCTTGTCCTTGTCGGCGGCACCGGGCAGCATCTTGCCCTTCTCAACCGCAGGATGGAATTCGGCCGCATCGCGATCCTCGACGGCCTGAGCGCGGTTCTGGGGCTGGCGGTGTCCGTGATCTGGGCGCTGGTCGATCCGACCTTCTGGGCGCTTTACGCCGGCGGCACGGCCACGGCGCTGGCGGGCCTTGCGGGGGGGTGGATGCTGTCGCGCTGGCGGCCGGGCCTGCCGCGCTGGACGCCGGGGGCGGGCCGCCTTGTCCATTTCGGCGCCGGAATCACCGGCTTCAACTTCGCCAACTTCTTTTCCCGCAACCTCGACAACATCCTGATCGGCCGCTACCGCGGAAACGAGGAGCTGGGGCTTTACGACCGCGCCTACAGGCTGCTGCTGTTCCCGCTGCAGCAGGTCACCAACCCGCTGTCCAGGGTCATGGTGCCGGCGCTGTCGCGGATGACGGACCAGCCCGACCGCTACCGCAACGCCTTCCTGCGGGTCATCCCCATCCTTCTGCTGGTGACACTGCCGGGCGTCGCGCTGGCCGTCGCCCTGGCCGACATCCTGGTGCCCTTTGCCCTGGGCCAGCAATGGATCGGCAGCGCCGTCATCTTTCAGGCGCTTGGCTTTGCGGGGCTGCTGCAGCCGCTCAACAATCCCTCGGGCTGGCTGTTCATCAGCCAGGGCCGCTCGACCGAGTTCATGCGCTGGGGCGTCTTTGTGGCCCTGACCTCGATCGTGGCCTTTGTGATCGGCCTGCCCTACGGCGCCTTCGGCGTGGCGCTGGCCTATGCGGTCAGCGAATATGTGCGCACGCCCTTTCTGTGGTTCTACATCGGAAAGCGCGGGCCTGTCCGGGCCGGGGACGTGACGCGGGTCGCCTTTCCCTTCGTGGTCGGCGCGCATCTGGCGGTGGGCGTCCTCTGGGCGCTGCGCCCGCATCTGCCGCAGGACCCCCTGCCCGCCCTCGCCTTGGGGACCGTGCTGTCCTACCTGATGGTCATTGCCTTCGCGGCGCTGTTCGCACCGGGCCGTGCCACGCTGCGGGAATGCCTGCAACTGCTGCGCCGCAGGCAGGCCGCAGTCATTTGAGGCTGCGTGGCAACTCATGCGCAGAAAGTTTCTTTATGATGCCTGATGTGACTGTCCTGTTCTCGACACATAACGGAGCGGGCGTATTGCCCACCGTCCTGAATGCCTATGCGATGCAGAAGCCCGGCTGCACATGGGAAATGATTGTCGTGAACAACGCGAGCATCGATTCTACCTCGGCTTGTCTGGAGAGCTTCAAGGGAAAGTTGCCCCTTGTCGTGCTTGATCATCCGGAGCCGGGGAAGAACAAGGCCCTGAACGCCGCCCTGCCGAAAGCAAGGGGATCGTTCGTCATCGTGACGGATGACGATGCGATTCCCGAAGCAAACTTCCTTGATGAATGGTTCAGGGCATTAGTCGAAAATCCATCCTATGACCTTTTCGGCGGCGCCATAGATCCTTTCTTCCAGAAGGACCCGCCTGCCTGGATGCTGGAAAGCCAATTTCACTTCGAAGAAATATACGCCGTCTGCAGGCACGCGAAGGGTCCCTTGGCCGCAAGAGAGATCTTTGGCCCGAACATGGCAGTCCGCTCGGCGCTATTTGAAAGCGGAATCCGCTTCAACGAGGACATCGGCCCGAACGGAAGCAACAGGAACTATCCGATGGGCAGCGAGACGGAGTTCTGTACCCGGGTGGAAGGCCTTGGTCACAAGGCCTTCTTCGCGCCAGAGCCGCGGGTGCGCCACATCGTCCGGCCCCATCAGGTTGAGAAGGATTTCTGGACCTCTCGCGCATATCGGCACGGATTAGGCGTCGGACTGCAGGAACGGATGGCAGCCGGGCAGTTGTCCCGCCCTCTTGGCAAGCGCTTGGCAAGTCTCGCCAAGGGCAAGCTCAGGCAGGCCTTCTTCTATGCGGCCCGCAATCCCCTTCATCCGACCGATCTGAAATACAATGAAAGGCTATGGCAGTATCATTGGTGCTGCGGCTATACCGATGCCAAGACGCGGGCACAGCTTTGACCACGCCCCATCGGGACGAGCCGGCAAACCGGCACGCCATGCATCTCCATGGGTTCTGCTCCTGCCTGCGACTTGCGGGCGAGCCCCTGCGTCGTCCCCCTCAGTGGGACATCAGCACTGGAACCCGAAGGTCGACGAAGATGCCCTGCGTGGCGCCGCCCAGGATGAAGTCACGCAGGCGGGAATGGCCGAAGCCGCCCATCACCAGCAGCGATGCCCCCGCCTGCAGGGCCTCGTCCTGCAGCGCCCCGCCGATCGCCTTTCTGCCCAGCGTGACCTCGCGCGCCTGCGCCGCAAAGCCGCGCCGTTCCAGCGAGGAGGCCAGCGCCGCGGCCAGGCCCTGGCGTTCAAGCTTCTTCTCGCCCTCGACCGTCAGGACCGTGATGCGGCAGCCCTGCGGGGTCAGCGCCAGCGCGTCCCCCAGGGCGCGGGCGGCCGCCCGGCTGCCGTCCCAGGCGACCGCGATGTGATCGACCCTTTCCACCCGGGCCGCCGGCGGCACGACGACCGCGGGGCGGCCGGACCCGAAGATGACGGCCTGCGCCAGGTCCTGCAGCGCCATGCTTTCGCCCGACCAGGGCAGCAGGGACAGGTCGAAATAGCGCGCCTCGTCGGCGGCGGCGTCAAGGACCTCGCCGGGCGCGGCGGGGCGTTCCTTCACCTCGGCGCCGCCCGACGCGGCGATCTGCTGGACGACGCCGGCAAGGCGCTGGCATTCGGCGCGGCTCCGTTCCTCGGCGGTGCGGGCCATCTCGGGGACGTTCAGCATCAGGCTGCCCAAGGGCGAGTTCAGCGGCGGGATCTTCACCGGGAAGGTCGTGACATGCAGCCCCGCCCCCAGCGGCGCGGCCAGCCCGGCGGCGGCCTGCACGGCCTCGGCCGAGGCCCCCTCGGGATAGCTGTTGAGCGGCATGTAGGCGGTGCGGACACGGTTCATCGAGTATCTCCCTTCTCGGTTTCGTCCTTTTCGGGGCGCGCGCCGGACCTCGCAGCCCCCGGTCGCCGGCCCCGTGCAACTGTCCGGCTGCCTGCGGACCATGGCAACCCAAGGGCACCCGCTGCCCCGGATGGCCGCAGCGGGCCCGGACCATGCGGCCTTGGCGCGGTTCCATGGAGCGGGAAAACCCCTCTGCTGTCCATGGCCAGATTGCCGCATCATCTTTCCCCTTCCTGTCCGGCCCCGGGCAGGAACCTGTAGACCGATGAGCGGGCGATGTTCAGCCGCCGGACGATGGCCGAGGGGCCTTCACGCCGACGGTGCGCTGAAGCGGACACTGTTGCAAAGATTGGGAAGAGGTAGCGGAAGCCTGATCGCCGGGTTCAGGCAGCGGCCTTGGTGAGTTGCGCCTCGGACTTCCGCATGGCCTTGCTGATCCCTGATGGTCCGATGCCGAAGGCGCGCTCAACGAGGCGGACTTCGCCCCTGACCCCGTCCTGATACTGCCATAGAGCCGCCTGACCCTTCTTGAGGGCCCGCATCACCTCGAAGCCTTTGAGGATGGCATTGGCGGTCTTCGCGTCGCGCGTCTGCGAAAGGTAGAAGTCGATGGTCCGCCCGGCGTCGGTGACGGCGCGGTAGAGATGCGACCCTTCGCCTTCACGCAGGTCTCGTTCACCTTCCACGACCGCCGCAGACCGGGCCGCTTCCAGTTCCAGCGCAGACGGCGCTCGATCTCAGGGGCCTAGGCCTGCACCCGGCGGTAGATCGTCGCGTGATCGACCGTGACGCCGCGCTCGGCCATCATCTCCTCCAGTTCGCGTCAACTGATCCCGCAGCGGCAGTACCAGCGTACCGCCCAGAGGATGATCTTGCCGCGGAAATTGCACCATTTTAAGTCACCCGGCATCACTGTTCTCCCTGGTTGCCACCTCCGTGCATCGCGCGTCCCCGACCTTGCCCTGCACGGCGTCGCGCAGGCGCATCACCGTCTGGCAGCTGGTCCCGTGCCGGCGGGCCAGTGAAGACAAGCTCTCGCCCCGTGCAAGCCCCTCCAGAACGGCTGCGCGTGCCGTTGGATCAAGCGCGTGCGGCCGACCCAGCCTCTTGCCCTGCGCCCGCGCCCGGGCGAGCCCCGACTGGGTGCGCTCGACAAGGAGATCGCGTTCGAACTGCGCGACCGCGTTGATCACCCCCATCGTCATGCGGCCGGCCGAGCTGGTCAGAACGACCCCGCCCAAGGCCAGACAGTGCACCCGCACGCCCATGCCGGCGAGCCGCGCCACCGTGGCGCTGACGTCCATCGCGTCACGCCCCATCCGGTCAAGCCGCGTGACCACCAGCACGTCGCCACGCTCCATGCGGTCGAGGAGGCGGGAGAAGCCGGCACGTCGCGCGATCGCCTCCGAGCCCGACACCGTCTCGCTGACCACCCGCTGCGGCTCGACGGCAAAGCCCGCCGCCGCGATCTCGAGGATCTGGTTCTCGGCCGTTTGGCCCGCCGTGGACACACGGACATAGGCGAAGGTGCGCGACATGGGCGGCTCCGTCCATAAAGGGAGTACGGATCGTTGCCCCCGCCCGGAAGAAGGTCAGGCTAGATTACGGACGTGCCTGCAGAACCTGTCCACAACCCTTCGGTTCCGGACAGCCAGTCTTTGCAACAGTGCCCAGGAGACAGTACGGGCATACCCATAGGAGGCCATTAAAAAGCCAGCCTGTACGATTTGAGTTCAGACCCACGCACATTGGCGTCCGAAAATACTGAAAGCGATCCTAGTCGGACGCACCACGGTGTCCGAAGCAAATCTCCTTCTACGGTATACCCCTGCCGGACAGGGCGGGCGTGCCCTGCCCCAAGCGATATTGCATATCCGGTTTCTTCATATATCCGGTAAGGAAAATTATCGGATAAGCCTCATGCCCACTGTCGTCATCGCCTCGCCCAAGGGCGGCGCCGGGAAATCCACCGCCGCGGTCCTTCTGGGGACCGAGCTTGCCCATGCCGGCGCCGCCGTCACGCTGCTGGACTGCGACCCGAACCGTTCGCTGACGCTCTGGGCCGGGCGCGGGCCGCTGCCGCCGCGGGTCGCGGTGCTGTCCGATGTCGACGAGGCTGGGATCGTCCGCACCATCAAGCGCCACGATTTGGATGGGCAGATCGTCATCGTCGATCTGGAAGGCGTTGCCTCGCGGCTGGTCAGCCGGGCGATCTCGCAGGCGGACCTGGTCATCACCCCGATGCGGGCGACCACGCTGGACGCGACGGTGGGCGTGCGCGCCCTGCAACTGATCCGGGAAGAAGAAGAGGCGCTGGACCGCCGCATCCCCCATGCCGTGGTCTTCACCATGACGCGGGCGGTGCGCTCGCGCCAGCACAGCGGGATCGAGGCCTCGCTGCGCGAACAGGGCGTCGACCTGATCGAGCCGCCGCTGATGGAGCGGACGGCGTTCTCTGCCCTGTTCGAGTTCGGGGGCGACCTGCGGACGATGCCCGCACAGGGCAACATGGCAGCGGCCATCGGCAATGCCGAGAGCTTCGCGCAGGCGGTTTATGCGCGGCTGGCCGAGGGGGGCGCGTGATGACGGGCAAGCCTTTCAGCGTCGATCTGGGCCGGCTGAGGTCGCGCGAAAAGGACCGCAGCGCCGCCGCCGTCGAGCGTGCCGACCGCGCCGGCGAGGACCTGGGCTTCATCGACCGCGATCCGGTCAAGCGGCGCGGCCGCAAGCCCAGCCCGCGCACGGGTCAGGTCCATGCCAAGGTGTTGCCCCATGTCGCCGAAGCCATTGCCGCCGAGGCCCGCCGCCGCGGCGTCCAGCAGGGCGTGGTGCTGGAGGAAGCCTGGGCGCTTTACAAGGCCAGCCAAGGCGATGGCACAGCCGGTTGAGGCAATGATCAGATTTAAGAAAAAATCCGGTAATTTTTAATATCTGGTTTTTATAAATATCGGGTATTCATTGAAACCGGATTTCTCTTGGCTGAAGGTTTCCGGCTTCGTGCCATGGCCGGATGCCTTTCAACTTGCCTGATGCCCGACAGGCATGTCCGCCCGCCTCCTCCGAGGATAGCCCGCGCCCAGGAACCTACCGCCCGACGCAAGCGCCGAACAGGACCACGTCCCCGCACCGGCAGGCCGGGCGGGGACGTCTTGCATCGTCAGCCGGATGCCCGGGGGCAGGGGATCAGGCGGCCCTGACCGGCTCGATCCGCAGGTCCGTCATCTGGCTGAGCGTGGCCCGGCTGGCCGAGATCGTGATCGTCTCGCTGTCCTTTGACGGGACGAAGTCGCGGACATGGCTGCCCGAAGACAACCCGGCCCAGCCCTGGCCCGCCCCGGTGACGGACAGGTAGCCCTGCACCGAGAAGCTGGCCCGGTGCGGGACGCCGGGCGTCACCGCAAAGGTTGCCCGGGCGCTGGACTCGCCCGTCCCCGTCTTGCCCATGACGACGGTCCTGCCATCCGTCGCGATGCCCGAGGTCGATCCCTCCTTCTGCGTGAACAGCCAGGCCCCGCCGTTGATCGTGCGGGGCGCGGGATCGACCGCCGTGCCCCCGGCGACCGGGCGGGGCAGGGGGGCCTTGTCGGGGGTCTCGATCCAGACCGCCTTCGGCGTTACGGCATGGACCCGCATCTGCGCGCCCTTGGCATAGTCCCCCGCGCTCCAGCCCGCCCAGGCGTCATGATGCTCGACCGACAGGAACACCGTCATCACGGTCGTGGTGTCCCAGGTGCCGCCCTCGGCCATGTCGGCGGGGTAGATCGTCTCGAAGATCTCTCCGTCGCAATAGAAGTCGCAGCGATCCGGGCGCAGGTCGTATTCCAGCCGCTGGACCCGGTCCGCAAGCGGCGCCCGGCGCATGATCCGCCGGGACGACGACACCCGCCCGCCGCCTGCCTGGGGCATGTGGACCGCGGGCGACCAGCCGGGCTTGCCGTCAAGGAAGGTCAGCTCGAAGTCGATCTCCTTGGCGTTGTCGGCATGGGCGAAGAAGGCGGCAACGGCATGGGGCCGGGTGACGTGGATCTCGGCGCCCATGCGGCCAAGCGCGTGCCGCATCCCGTTCTGGCCCTGCATTGCGCCGGTGTGCCAGGTGCGCCCGGTGGCCGGGTCGCGCTCGCCGAAGCCGGCGTTGACAATGACCGAGCCGTCCGCCTGCCAGTCCAGAAGCGAGGGCCTGCCCAGCGACTTCGGCCCGACACCCCACTGGGGCAGGTAGATGTCGAAGGCGGACCAGTCGAAGGTCAGCCTGCGGTCGATCTTCAGTTCGCCGATCTTGCTGAAGCCGGCCGGGCTGCCCTCGGCGGGCAGCGGCTCGGCAGGTTTCGGGGCCTCGGGCGCGGGTGGCGCCGACACGGGCGGGGCGGCTTCCAGCCGCTCCAGCCGCGCGGCGATTCCGTCGAGCCGCTGCGCCAGCGCCGCATCGGCGTCGCACAGGGCCTTGAGGATGGGGTCCAGGTCGGGATCGTGGGCCATCAGGGTCCTCTGTCGGATCAGGACTGGGCGAGGGCGGCAACCGCCGTCCGCAGCGCGGCCAGCGCCGGCTTGGCGATGCCGTCGGGGCGGTGAAGGCCGAACCAGTTCTCGGGGTTGGCGGTGTCGCCGCCGCGGTCGTCCAGCGAATACCAGAAGCACGGACCGATCCCCGGATGCTTGCGGATCGCGGCGGGCAGGTCGGCCAGCAGCTTGGCCTGTCCGGCCTCGGTCAGGCTGGCGGTGCCGCGGGTCGGATGGCCGACCTCGGTGATCCAGATCTTCCTGGCGCTTTCGCCGTTGGCGTCCATCAGCGGGCGCAGGACGCGCACGGTCTGGCCCCAGCCGGTCCAGTCCACGGGATGTTCCAGGTCAAAGGGATAGCTGTAAGGATGGATCGCCAGCGCGTCGTAATGACCCTTGGCCCCAAGCGCATAGCAGCGCGTCACCCAGTCGCGCACGCCGATGCTGCCGCCAGTGGTCGTGGGCACGGCCGACAGGCCCGCACCCACGACAAAGGCCTTGGGATTGGCGCGCTTGATTTCCGTATGGGCGGCCTTCAGCACGGGCACGTAACGCTCGGGCGTCATGCGGTTGAGGTTGGGCTCGTTCCAGATCTGCCAGTGATCGACCCGGCCCGCGAACCTGGCGGCGGCGGCCCCGGCAAAGCGGCCGAAGCGGGCGGCGTCGGCGGGATCGCTCAGGCTTTCATCGCTGCCCCAGGCGGGCTTCCCGGTCAGGATGCCCAGCACCTGGATACCGCGCTGGCCGGCCGCGTTCACCAGCGCCTCGACGCCGGCCCAGTCGAAGGCGCCGCCCTGGCTGCGCTCGATCTGGTCCCAATAGAAGTCAAAGCGGATCATGCGGGCGCCGGTGGCGGCGATGCGGTCCAGCATCCCCGCCGGGTTCTTCGCCAGCTCGTTGCGCGGCACCGCAAAGCCGAGCGCCTGCCGGTTCATCGTCGGGGCCGGTGCCGGTGCGGGGGTCGGCGCAGGCGCGGGTGCAGGGGCCGGGGCAGGCGCGGGCGCGCCCTTTTCCAGCTTGTCCAGCCGCGCCTTGATGGCTGCGAATTGTGTGTTCATGCCGTCGAAGATCACGTTCAGGTCGGGATCGTAGGCCATGCGTCTTTCTTCCTTGTGGATGCAGGGTTCAGGGGCCTTGCCGTTCGGCGGCCCCGGAATGTGGCGGATCGCCCGCCGCCGGCCCGAAGGCCCGCGGCCGCTTTCCGCGGTGATGTCGTGGTTGTGCCGCCGGGGGTCAGGCCGCCATGGCCCCCGCCGGGCGCGGCATCCGGCCGCCGGAAAGGGAATGGCCGGGCAGGCGGGGGCCAGCGCCCCTGTCAGGGTCTGCGGGAATCCCGGGCGGCAGGTTGTCGGCCATCTTTGCCCCTCGATTGCGCGCGGAAAGCGGTCGTTCCTGCGCCGTCCGGGGGAAATTATGAATGATGCGTTAACAACCGGCTTTCAGGGCGCGCGTTGCGGCTGCGGAAAACGCAACACCGGAAATGGCGGCATCCTTGCAGGTCTTTTTTCCCGTTCTGACGCCCCGGTGATCGCTGTGCCATTCTGCCACCTGTCTCTTTAGACAATTTGAGGTGTTTGGCGGTTTTCCGCCGTTGTGCAGTTCGCTATCACGCGCGAAGACTGGCCAGGGCCTTGGGGATGACAAGTCCGATCTCCGGCCCGGCCCATATTCTGACCCATTTCCATCGGCTTTTTCTGCCGGAGACGATATTGCACGTGACCTATCTTGCCCATGACCTCGATGACCCGTCGATCTGGCGGCGGGTCGAGATGCTGCGCCGCGGCGGCGCCAGCGTCCGGGTCGCGGGTTTCCGTCGCGGGGATGGGCCGCTTGCCGAACCCGCGATCGTTCTGGGCCGCACCGTCAACGCGCGCATGGGCCAGCGGGTCCGCGCGATCCTGGCGGCATGGCCGGGTCTTGCCCGGCGGGTCCCGCCCCCGGACGGCCATGGCGAACCCGAGGTCGTGCTGGCCCGCAACCTCGAGATGCTGGCTCTTGGCGCAAGGCTGGTGCGCGCCCGCAAGGGCCGCGCCCGGCTGGTCTACGAGCTTCTGGACATCCACGGCATGATGCTGGGGCAGGGGGCCGTCGCCCGCAGCCTGCGCCGGGTCGAGGCCGGGCTGATGCGCCGGGCCGCGCTGGTGGTGCTGTCCTCGCCCGCCTTCGCCGCCCGCTACCTGCGCCCCCATGGCCAGCCCGACCTGCCGGCCCTGCTGGTCGAGAACAAGCCCTTCGCCCGCCCCGATGCCGGTCCCCGCCAGGCCGGTCCCGCCCCCGGCGGGCTTGAGGAAGGCGGCCCCCTGGTCATCGGCTGGTTCGGGATGCTGCGCGATGACTGGTCGCTGAAGACGCTCGACCGGCTCACCCGGTCGCGGCCGGGGCGGTTCCGCGTGGTGCTGCGCGGGCGCCCGGCGCTGGACGTGATGCCGGATTTCCACGCCATCATCGGCGCCAACCCCGACATGGAGTTCCGCGGCCCCTATGACTGGCCCGGCGACCTGCCCGCGATCTACGGGGGCGTCGACGTGGCCTGGCTGATCGACCGCTACCAGGCCGGGCAGAACTCGGACTGGCTGCTGCCCAACCGGCTGTACGAGGGCTGCCTGAACGGCGCCGTCCCGGTCGCGCTGGAGGGAACCGAGGTCGCGCGCCGGGTCGCCGGCTGGGATTGCGGCGTGGTTGTCGCCGACCCCGGCCCCGAGGCCGTGGCAGGGGCGCTGTCGGCGCTGGACCCGGTCGGGCTTGCAAGGCTGCGCGGGGCGGTGGCTGCCATTCCCCGCGACCGGCTGGAAATGGACAGGGCCGAATGCCGGCGCCTGACCGCGGCCATCTGCGGCGCTTCCCCCGTCCCTGCGGCCAGAACCGCCCCCGTCCCCGCGATCACCGGATAGCATCGCCATGCCCATGTTTCCCGACCCCAAAGTGCTGATCGTCATCCCCACCCTCAACGAGGCGGCGCATATCGCGGGCGTGCTCGATTTCGCCGTGGCCTTCGCCGAACGCGCCGACGGGCTGGTCGTGGTGGCCGACGGCGGCTCGCGCGATGCGACCTGCGACATCGTCCGCCGCCGCGCCGCCGACCACCGGCGCATCCGCCTGCTGCACAACCCCCGGCGGCTGCAGGCGGCGGCCGTGAACCTTGCCGTCGAGCGCTTCGGCCAGGGGGCGGAATGGCTTCTGCGCCTTGACGCCCACAGCACCTATCCCGCCGATTACGGCGATGTCCTGCTGGCCGAGGCCCGGCGCACGGGCGCGGCCAGCGTGGTCGTCTCGATGCATGCCGAAGGGCAAGGCTTCCTGCAGCGGATCATCGCCGACGCCCAGAACTCGCCCTTTGGCAACGGTGGCTCGGCGCACCGGCTGGCGGGGGGCGACGCCTGGGTCGATCACGGCCATCACGCGCTGATGCAGGTCGCCGCCTTCCGCGAGGTCGGCGGCTATGACGAAAGCTTCAGCCACAACGAGGATGCCGAGCTGGACCGCCGCCTGTCCGCGGCGGGGCGCCGCATCTGGCTGACCTCCCGGACCCGCCTGACCTATTTCCCGCGGCAGAGCATCCGGGCGCTGATGCGGCAGTATTACAATTTCGGCCGCGGCCGGGCGCGCAACCTCATCAAGCACAACGCCCGGCCGGCGGCGCGGCAGGCCCTTGCGGCGATGCTGGCCCCGGCGGCGGCGCTGGTGCCGCTGGCGCCCTTCAGCGTGGTCTTCGTGCTGCCCTCTGTCCTGTGGGTGCTGGCTTGCCTGGCCGGGGGCGTGGTCATCTCGATGCAGACGAAAAGGCCCGACGGGCTGCTGGCGGGCCTGGTCGCGGGGACGATGCACATGGCCTGGTCGGCAGGTTTCTGGCGGCAATGGCTTTCCCGGCGCGAGACCGTTCCGGCAAGGGCCGCCACATGAGCAATCCCGTTCTGCGCGACGCGGTGCTGGTCGGCATCTGCACCTTCCGCCGCCCCGAGCTTGCCGCGACGCTCGACTCGCTGGCGCGGCTTGACCCCTGCGGGTTGCCCGTGTCGATCGCCATCGCCGACAACGACTGCACCCCCTCGGCGCGGGACCGGGTGCAGGAGGTCGCCGCCACCCATCCGCTGCCCATCACCTATCTGCACGCGCCCGAGGCGAATATCTCGATCGCCCGCAACGCGCTGCTGGATCATGCCCACGCCACAGGCGCGCGGTTTCTGGTCTATCTGGACGACGACGAAAGGGCCGAGCCCGCATGGCTCGCCCGCCTCGTCGCGGCCTGGAAGGCAGGGCAGCAGTCCGGGGCAGGGACCGGCGCCGTCCTGGGCCCGGTGCAGGCCCATTATCCTGCCGGCGCGCCGGGCTGGATGGACCGCGCCCGCGCCCATGACACGCTGCCGGTCTTCGGAAAGGACGGGGCGGTCCTGTCGGGCTACAGCGGCAACATCCTGATCGACCTGGCCGACCCGGCCGCCCGGGACCTGCGCTTCGACCTGTCCCGCGGCCGTTCGGGCGGGGAGGACAGCGCCTTCTTCGCCGATTTCCTCGCCGCCGGCGGCCGGATCGGCTTTGCGCCCGACGCTGTCGTTCACGAGGACGTGCCAGCCGACCGCGCCCGTCTTGCATGGCTTCTGCGGCGGCGCTACCGCATGGGGCAGACCCATGCCAGCCTGATCGCCCGCGGCCGCTCGCGGGCGGGACGGCTCGGCGCGGCGGGGATGGCTGCCGCCAAGGCCATGGCCTGCGGCGGGCTGGCCCTGCTGGGGGCGGCCCGGCCCGCCTGGCGCAACCGCCAGATCATGCGGGCGGCCCTGCATGTCGGCGCGGCGGCCCATCTCGGCGGGGCGCCGCAGATTGAAATCTATGGAACGGCGCCCGGTCGGACAGATCCGGCCCCCCGGCAAGCACCAAAGGAAAACTGATGCCGCGCGACCTGAAGCCGTTTGAACTGGCCAGTCCCTATGGCGCAAGCCAGGCTGCGCAGGTCCAGACCATCGACCTGCGCCGGGTGATGGTGGCGATGCGCCGGCAGCGCCGGACCATCCTGCTGCCGGCCGTGCTGCTGGGCGGGCTGGGGCTGGCCTATGCCGCCTCCAAGCCCGCGACCTACGAGGCTTTCTCCAGCCTGCTGCTGGACAGCAACGTCAACCGCTCGGTCCAGCAGGCGGGCGGCATCGACACCGCCGTGCTGCCGTCCGACCGCATCGAGAATGCGCGCGTCGTCCTTGAATCGGAAAAGCTGGCCTATGACGTGCTGGACCGGACCGGGCTGCAGGCCAATCCGTCCTTCATGAACCCGCCGGAATCGGGGTTCTCGAACCTGGTCGGCCGGGTCATGGGCACGCTGCTGGCCCCGATCGCCTGGGTCCAGGACCGGATCACGGCGCTGACTTCCTCCACCCCGGTCATCGACCCCGCCGCGCTGCCCTCGGCGACCAGCTTCGGCGATCCCTCGGTCGCCCCGATCGACCCCGAGCGGCGCCTGGCCGCGATGCGGCTGCAGGGGGGAATGGAAATCTACCGGGTCGGGCAAAGCTCGGCCGTGGCGGTCAGCTTCAGCTCGCATGATCCCTTTATCGCGGCCGAGGCCGCCAACGCCTATGCCGACGCCTATGTGCAGGACATCCTGGTCACCAACGCGGAATCGGTGGGCCAGACCAACGCCTGGATGCGCGGCCGCCTGGACGAGCTGCAGACGCAGGCGCAGGCCGCCGCCAACGCGGCCGAACGCTTTGCCGCCGCGAACGGGCTGGTCGAGTTCTCCTCGGGCGGGCTGCTGACCGAACAGGCGCTGAACGAGCTGAACTCGGGCCTGACTGTCGCCCTGACCGACGCCGCCCGTGCCCAGGCGGTGCTGGACACCTATGACCGCGCGGTCGCGGGGGGTGTCGAGGGGCTGACCGACAGCAGCAGCTCGCTGGCCATCGGCGGCGACATGTCCGAGGAACTGCGCTCGCGGCTGGACAACTACAACGACGTCCGCGCCCGGCTGCAGCGCCTGCTGGCCTCGTCGGGGCCGAACCATCCGCAGGTGGCGGGCCTGCGCCAGACCCTGGCCAGCACGGCCGAACGCCTGTTCGTCGAACTTGAGGCCATGCGCGCCGAGGCACAGAGTGCCCTCGACGTGGCCCGTGCCCGGGTCGAGGCCCTGCAGCAAAGCGTCAACCAGGCCTCGCAGAGGAACAGCGCCCAGGCCGCCAATTTCGTCCGCCTGCGCGCCCTGCAGGAAGAGGCCGCAACCCTGTCGGCGCTGTACCAGCAGACGCTGACCCGCTCGCAGGAGATCGAGCAGCAGCAGTCCTTCCCGGTCTCGAACGTGCGGATCCTGTCCTATGCGCAGGTTCCGGCGGTGCCTTCGGGGCCCGCGGTGCTGCGCACGACGCTGGCCGCGACCCTGCTGGGGCTGTTCGGGGGCCTGGCGCTTGCCGCGCTGAGAGAAGGCCGCGAGCGGATGCTGCGGACCGCCAGCGACGTGACCGACCGGTCGGCGCTGCGCTTCCTGGGCCACCTGCCGGTGCTGCCGCGGGTCCGCCGGCTTCGCGCCGGAAAGGTCGCACTGCCTGAATCGAGGCCCGTGCCCCGCATTTCGGCCGCGCCGCAGGCGGCGAAACGGGGCGAGATGCTTCCGGTCCTGTCGAAGCCGAAACCGCCGGTCATCAATGTGCCGGTGCCGGTGCTGCATTTCCCCGACTCGGTTTATGCCGAAACCCTGCGCCATGTCCGGCTGGCCACTGAGGCATCCGGCAGCCCGATGCCGGTGACCGGGGTCACGTCGTTCCATCCCTACGAGGGGCGGTCTCTGGTCGCCTTCAACCTGGCCGGCCAGCTTGGGGTTGGGCTGCAATCGGTCCTGCTGATCGACACCGACAGCCGGGGCCGCGGCCTCAGCAGGATGCTGGGCCTCGACCAGCGGCCGGGGCTGACCGACGCGGTGGCGGGGCGCGGCGATTGGGAAAGCATGCTGGTCGGCATCGCCAACACCAACGTCAATGTCCTGCCCTGCGGATCGACCGCGGGCGGAGCTTCGGACGACCTGATGACCGGCAAGCTGCTGGGCCAGATCGTCGAGGATGCCTGCCACGAGTTCAGCCGCGTGATCGTGGACGTGCCGCCGCTTTACCCCGTGGCCCAGGGCCGGGCGATCCTGCACGAGCTGCCGCGCTTCCTGATCGTCGGGGAATGGGGCCGGACCCCGCGCAGCATGGTCGAAACGGTTCTGGCCGAAGAGCCCGAACTTGAGGCGAACTGCCTTGGCGTGGTCTATGACCGGGTCAACCTGCGGAAGCTGCGGTCATTCCTGATGCCCGAGGCGATGGAAAACTACCTCGGCCGCTCGAAGAGCCGTCTCACGCTGCGTCGCCGCGGGGAACCATAAAACTTTAACTATTTTTTAACTTCCTTGGCGCAACCTCTGGTATACTATTGCCAGAGGTTGAAGGTTTTTTAGATGTTCGTCATTCATTACCTGATAACTGCCGTGGCGGTAATTTCCGGCCTGCTGGCATGGGCAATCCCGGCCGGATATTCGGCTTGGCAGATTGTCGGTCTGGCATTTGTGGCGGTTCTCGCCTTGCAGGCCGCAATCCTGGCTTTCGTGGTATTTGCGGCCGCGCGCCGGGACCGGGCTTGCAACGCGCGCAAGCGGCCCGATCAGCTTGTCATTCTGCCCAGATAGCTTTCCGCCTGCGGTCCCTGTTCGCGCGGGCGTTCGGACGCGGTCACGCGCCCTGATTCCATCACGAAGACCGCATCCGCCACCCGGATAAGCGCGGGGCGATGGGTGATCGCCAGAATCGTCATGCGGCCGCGCAGCCCGCCTATGGCCCGGATCAGGGCTTCTTCGTTTTCCCAGTCCAGCGCGCTTGTCGCCTCGTCCAGCACCAGCACGTCGGGCTCGCGCAGCAGCGCGCGGGCGACGGCGATCCGCTGACGCTCGCCCCCCGACAGAAGCGTGCCGCGGTCGCCCATCATCGTGTCCAGCCCCGCCGGCAGGTCCCGCACGAACCCGGCCGAGGCAAGGTCGAGCGCCCGGAAGATCCGGTCGTCATCGACGGGACCGGCCGCCGCGATCGCCATGTTGTCGCGGATGCTGCCGTTGATCATGAACGGCTCCTGCGCGACATAGCCGGTGCGGTCGCGCCAGCCGCGGAACTGGCCAGGGCGCAATGCCTTGCCATCGACCAGCACCGTGCCCTTCTGCGGCTCCAACAGGCCCATCACGATGTCGGCGAGCGTGCTTTTGCCCGCACCGGACGGCCCGACCAGCACCGTCAGCTCGCCCGCGCGCAGGGTCAGGGAACAGTCGCTGACCGCTTCGCGCGATTCGCCCGGAAAGCGCCAGCTCACCCGGTCCAGCCGGATATCCCGGCGCGGGGCGGGGGCGGGATCGTGGCCCGCCATCGCCGGGTCGCGTTCGGCCTGCAGGTCGTCCCGCAGCCGGGAAATCGCCCCCCAGGCCGGCAGGTCGACCAGCAACTGCTGCACCGAGCCCTGGATGCCCATGAAGCGCGGCGCCGTCCGCATGAACAGCAGAAGCAGGATCACGATCCGGGCGACATCAAGCTGCGCCCAGGCCAGCGCCACCCAGATGAACAGCGCGGCGCCGCTGACCACGGCGAACTGGAACAAGCCCGTCCCGATCGAGGACTGTCGGATGAACTGCCGCGCATCGGCCTTGGTTTGCCCCAGAATCGCCGAAAAAAGCCCCAGATAGCGGTCCTCTAGGTTCATGCTGCGGGCCATCTTGAGGCTGCCGACGAATTCCGACACCGCCGCAAGCTGGCCTTCGCGCCGCGCCTGCAGCCGGTCGCCGTAATGCCGGGCAAGGCGGCGGAAGGGCCGCATCAGCACCAGCGCCACCACCCCGAATCCATAGGACAGCAGCGTCATCGGCGCCGAGATCGCCAGGCTCAGGACAAAATACAGCGCCAGCCCCACCAGGTTCTGCAGGATCGACAGGACAAGAAAGGCGGCAAGATACAGCCGCTCGATCTCGCCGGTCAGGGCATGCTCGATGCGGGTGCGGGGGATGCGGGCGACATGGGACCAGCGGGCCAGCGCCACCTCGCGGAACAGGGCGGTGCGGTGGTGGTTGGTGAAGTCGTGGATCAGGTCGGACAGGTAGACCGCCTTGCTGCGGTTGAAGATCGCCTGCAGCGCGGTCAGCCCGACGATGACCAGCAGCAGCGCGCCCAGCGGGACCATTGCGGGCAGCAACCCGGCGCCGGGGAAATCCAGCCCCGACATATCGATCGAGGTGCCGCCCGCGCCGACCAGTTGCAGCACCGGCAGAAAGGTCACGATCGCGGCGCCTTCGCTGAGCGTGCCCAGCACCAGCAGCGCCAGCCCGATCCAGAGCCGCCGCCCCTCCAGATGCCGCAGCGCCCGCCACAACGAGGCAAGCTGGCCCGCAGCGCCACGGCTTCGGGCGCGGGCTTCCTCGGTGGGGACCGGGGCCGTCAAGGGTGGGCTGGCGTCAGTCATCGCCGAGGTCGCGGTCGATCGCCGCGCGGATGTCAGGGGCGCGGTCCAGTCCCTCGGCCAGCAAAAGCCGCCGGGGCGGGCAGCGCAGCGCCACCTGCGCGGCGGCGCGGAAATGCTGGGCGGCGGCCGCGCCGTTCAGCAGCGCCGGGCCGAAGCGGACCGCATAGGAAAAGCGCAGTACCGCCGCCAGCGCCTCGGATGGGGGGAGGCGCAGCACCTCTGACGGCTGACCCCGGCGGGCGCGTTCCAGCAGGTAAAGCCGCGCCGCCGGGACCGGCGTCCCCGCCAGATGGGCAGGGTCCAGCATCGCGCGGGCCTTGTCGATTGCGTCATGGACAGGACCGCGGACGGTGGCGCCGGGGGGCAGCATCCGCGCCGCGCCCTCGGATAGCTTGACCTGACCGAAGCCGGGCAGCATCCGCCCCTCGCCGTCGATCGCCACAAGGTCGTCGGCCAGCAGCCGCGCCCCGTTTCGCAGAAAGCCGGTGGCGGTGGTGGACTTGCCCACGCCCTTGTCGGCCAGAAAGGCGATGCCGCGCCCGCGATGGACGACGGCGCTGGCGTGCAGGACGAAAAGGCCGTTCCGCCGCAGCGCCTCGAACAGGACCGGCCCCAGCAGCGGGAAGGCCAGCAGGTCGTCCGAGATGCCCGGCCTGCGCTCGATCCCGATGCGGCTGCCGTCGGCCGAGACCGAGAAGGCCCCGACCTCGGGCCACCAGAACCATGTCCCCTCGGGCCCGAAACGGCAGTCGGGCAGGGGGCTGCGGGGAATCGCGGGCTGCGGTGCCTCGGAGATCCGCAGGTCTGCCGGACGCCCCGGCATTCCGGGGGCAAGCTCGGGCAGGATAACGTCCGACACCACGCAAAGCCCATAGGCGGCATAGGCATGGGCCTGAAGAGGCGGGGCGGAAAGGGCAGGGACAGCGGTCATCGGACACTCGCAAGGGTCGGGCCGGGGGCGCGGGACGAAAGGGACAGGGCGGGCCGTTCCAGCCATGCGGCAAGCCATAGCGACCGCCACAGCCGGAAGGCCGTTTCCAGGTCGGGCTCGGGCGCGCGGGCCAGGCGTTCGGCATCCGCGCGCAGGATGCCCGTGTCCACCCAGCCCCGCAGGGGGCCGGGATCGGCCCGCAGGGCGGCGATGCGGCCCTGCGGGTCGCGCCGCAGCGCGCCCCAGAAGCCGGCGATGAAATCGGTCTTGTCCCCGCGCATCCGCACCGATTCCGGCAGGATGCCCCGCATCGCCCGACGCAGCAGGGCGCGGGGCTGGCCGCCCGCGACCTTGGCGGGTTCGGGCTGCCAGACGCAAAGCTCGACCACGCGATGGTCATAGAAGGGATAGCGCGGCGCCACGCCCTCGGCCTGCGCGGCCCGGCCCATCGTTTCAAAGGCGGCGGGGGCCAGCGGGCCGGTCAGCATCGCGGCATGCAGGCGCACGCCCTCGGGCAGGTGGCGGTCCTCGGGGGTAGGGGCCTGCCCGGTGCGGGCGCGTTCCACCAGCCGGGTTTCGCGGGCGAGGTCGGGATCGACCAGCGCGCGCCAGTCCCGGGGGTCGGGACCTGCGTCCTTCAGCGCCCAGCGGCCCAGCCGGCCAAAGCCGCGCCGGCCGCGGATGGCCAGCAGGGTGGCCAGCGCCTGCGACACCGGCTCGCCGGTGAAGCGGGCGTGGCGCACGGCCAGCGCCAGCGCCAGCGGCCAGCGGCCTTCCCTGGCGATCAGGGCGATGTCGCGGAAGCTGCCGCCGATCACCTCGTCGCCGCCATGGCCGTCCAGCACCGCCGCGCAGCCCTGTTCCCGCGCGGCGCGGTAAAGGCGGTGGTTGCGTTCCAACCCGGGGGCGAAGACCGGCTGGTCCTGCCAGTCAAGCTGGGCGTCGATGTCGAAAAGGGTGTCGTCCTCGGCCTCTCCGGTCAGGAAGACGGGGGCGAGTTCCCGGCCCGACCGGCGCAGCACCTCCTGGATATGGCGCCCCTCGTCCATGGCCGGGTCGCGGTAGCGCAGCGACAGCGCCGGGCGGCGGCAGGGGGCGGGCGCGTCCGGTCCGACCGACAGCAGCGCCAGCGTGCTGGAATCGAGCCCGCCGCTGAGCATCGTGGCCGTGGGACCATCGGCGCAGGCCTGCACCGTCGCATGGGCCAGCGCGGCCTGCAGGGCAGGGCCCACGTCCCTCGCGTCAGCCGGGGCAGTCCGTTCCAGCCGGTACCAGCGGCGCAGGGCGGCGGTCCCGTCGGGGTCCAGGGTCATCAGGTGGCCGGGGGGCAGGCGCGACACGTCCCCCCAGGCCGTCGCGGTGGCGTCAAGCGGCTGCCCGGCCAGGAACCCCGCCACCCAGGCGCGGTCGATGCCGGGGACCGCATCCAGCCCCGCCAGCACCGTGGACAGGTCGCTGGCAAAAACGGCGCGGCGCGGGGTCAGCGCATAGGCCAGGGGCTGGATGCCGAAACGGTCGCGGACAGCGGTCAGGCGCCGGGTCCGCGCATCCCACAGGACAAAGGCGAAGGCACCGTTCAGGCGGTCGGGAGCATCCGTGCCCCAGCGCCGCCAGGCGGCCAGTACCAGATCGGCGGGATCGCTGCCCGGATGGGCGGCCAGCGCGCCCCGCAGCTCGGGCAGGTCGGTCAGCGCCAGGTCCCCGGCCAGCGTCAGCGGGCCGAGGGTCCGCACCGTGGCGGGGCTGCCGGTCCGTCCGGCCTGCCACAGATGGAGGCCCTCGGCCCCCCGGTATCCGGGGATTTCCCCGGTGCGGCGGGTCAAGTCTGCCGCGATGCGCCAGGCGGCGGGGTCGTGATCCGGGCCATGGCCCAGCATGGCGGCAAAGCGGCTCATGCCGGACCGGCGCCCGGCAGGGTGAAGTCGTGCAGGATGCGGTGGCGGTTGTAATCCTCGGGCGTGCCGCCAAGGACGATGGTGTCCCCGGCCATCAGCCAGGCATGGGGCGCCAGTATGCCGGGCGTGGCGGTCTGCGCCGGAACCGACAGCCGGATGGTCGTTGCATGGCCGCGCCGCGCCAGTAGAATCTGGCCGGCGCTGGCCTGGGTGAGGCAGCTCGCCCCCGGCACCAGCCGGGCGACGGCCCGGACCGACCAGGCGATCTCGGCCAGTTCGGCACGTGGCGCGCCGGGGTCGGCGGCGGGAAGCGTCAGCCCATGAGCCTCGATCATCCGGCGCAGGTCGTGATGGGCGCCGCGCCCCAGATAGCCGCGCACCAGTAGAACCGCGCCGAGCGCCTGCCACAGCAGCACGGCATCGCGGCGGCGCAAACGGCGGATGCGTCGCAGGACTCTCACGTCAGACCGCCCGGATCAGGCCGTGCTTGAGCATGTCGTCCAGAAGATCGGCGATGTCGCGCCGGCATTCTCCGGGGGCGATCTCGTATTCGGCGGCGATGGCGGCGGTCAGGTCCTCAAGCGAGGAGGGCGCCGTCATGCGGTCCCAGATCCGGGCGCCGACGGGATCGAGGCTGAAATAGGTGTTGGATTTCAGATCCAGGATCGCAATGCCGTCTTCGACCGCGCAGGAAACGCATTCGGGGGAAGCGAGATAAGTCATGAATGACAACTTTGATAAATCCAGAAGAAAATGGTCGCCTCAACGTACGAATTGAACAGGGGTTCCAGTTATTCGTTCTGACGTGGCGGAAGGCCGCGCAGATGGGCGGCGGTGATCCGCCGCCCGCCAGCCTGCATTACGAAAAGGTAAGCTGGCTCACCGGAGTGCCGGCCTGAAAGGTGTTGTCCAGAGCGCTGCCCCGGCTGTTGCCGTGGGTCATCGCTTCGAGCTGGCCCTGGACGCGAAGAACGGGGCGGGAGTAGGTCTTGACCATGATGTACCTTGGAAAAAATACGACAGCACAACGCTGCCGTCAGCAGATTTCCGCTTACGCAGGCATTTTCAACCTATCTATAAGGACAGGTCCCCTTCCCTTGGGGAAAAAAACCTTATATGATGCCGGCTTGCGTGAAAATCCTAGAGTATGGGAGCCTCTGGCGGAGTGTCGGATTTAACTTTCAATATTAATTGATAAAGTTTTAACTAGATAATTCTGCCTGCTTTGATCTAGGTATTCGCTCGGGGCATCCACGCGCCCTGCCGGCGCCTTGCCGGGTATTTGTTGTTGTTTTTTGTAGGGCTGGTGTTCAGATGCAGATGCTCCGTGCTCATGATCTTGTTGCCGATACCGACTCGCCCAAGCTTGTTGCTCCTCATGTGCAATCCCCCGCCGCAAGGCCGCTGCAGATCCCGCGGACGGTTCCGGTCGGCGGCGCGGCAAAGCGGGCCCTGGATATTTTCCTTGTCATTCTTGCCATTCCGCTGCTGCTGCCGCTGATCCTCGGGCTGGTCATCATTCTCAGGATCAAGGACCCCGGGCCGCTGCTTTACGGCCATCGCCGCATCGGCTTCGGGGGGCGCGAGTTCAGGTGCTGGAAGTTCCGCACCATGGTCGTCGATGGCGACGCGGTGCTTGAACGGCATTTCCGCAGCAATCCCGCCGCCGAGGCGGTGTGGAAGGAACAGCGCAAGCTGGTCGACGATCCCCGCGTCACCCCCCTCGGCGCAGTGCTGCGCAAGCTCAGCCTGGATGAGCTGCCGCAGCTTCTGAACGTGCTGAAGGGCGAGATGAGCCTGGTCGGCCCCCGTCCGATCGTGCAGGCGGAACTGGACCATTACGGCGCCTCGGCCCGGCATTACCTGGCCGCCCGCCCCGGCCTGACCGGACTGTGGCAGATCAGCGGCCGCAGCGACACCACCTATGCCGAACGGGTGCGCTTGGACCGGTTCTACGTCACCAACTGGAACCTGTGGCAGGATCTTCGGATCGTCTTCATGACCATTCCGGCGGTGGCGATGTCACGCGGCGCCCACTGAGCCACGCCCTTGCCGGAAGACCGCCGCGGGGCGCCCTTGTGAAAGGGCGCCCCGTTGCCGTTCCGAGGGGTTCTCAGGTGATGGCCGGCAGACCCGGCCTCCCCCTGCGGGCGATGGCCGCCTGCACCGGGGGGCGCTGTGTCCTGCGGAAGCCGCGCCCGTAGCAGACGGCGGCGATGGTGATCACCGAGGACAGCTCGAACTGATAGAAATAGGCGGCCTCGATCCACATCAGCATGAACTGCCGCACCATGAAGAGCGCAAAGAAGACCGAGGCGGCCGAGGGGCTGCGGATCGCCCAGGACAGCGACGCCGCAAGGCCCCCGAAGAAGATCACCGCCTGCAGCGCCGCCCCGATCAGGCCGATTTCCACCGCGTTCGAGATCAGGGTGTTGTGGAAGTTGAACCCGCTGCGGCCGCCGATCCCGAACATCGCCCAGAGTTGTTCAGCCAGCGGCTGGCCATGGACCCAGAAGGCCTGGAACCCCACGCCCAGGACCGGCCGTTCGGCGATCTCGTGGAAAGCCACGGCCCACAGGTCCGTCCGGCCCGTCAGCGTGACGTCCTTTCCGGTGGTGTTCAGGAACCATTGCGACAGTTCGGGCACCACGAATGACAGCAGCACCCCCGCCGCCGCGGCCAGCACCAGGGCAAGAGCCACCAAGACCAGCCGCGCATAGGGGGTCAGGCGCTGCAGCAGCACGATGACGCCGAAGACCCCGACCACGCCGATGGTGCTGACCAGCGCGCCCGATGACTTCCCCATCACCAGCAGCAGCGCCCCGACCAGCAGGCTGGCCAGCGCCGGCAGACGCCAGCGCCATGACAGCCGCCGGTCGATCAGCACCGCCAGCGCCAGGATGACAAGAAGCGCGCTTGCATTCGCCAGCGCGTTCTTGCTGGCATAGATGCCGAGGTATCCCATCCCGTCCTCGCGGGTGCGGCCCGACAGAAGGCTGGCCAGCCCCGCAAGCGAGCTTGCCACGAACAGGACCTTGACAAAGGTCATGGGCGCCAGCCGGTAGCTGAGGACCAGCGCGATCACCACGGTCAGGCAGAACTGGATGCCGTAGCGGATCGTCAGGGACGGATAGTCCGACCAGGCAAAGGACATCAGGCACCAGAGCGCCAGCAGAACCAGCATCCATTCCTGCCGCAGCGCCGCCAGCGTCGCGCCCGGCCGGCTGAGCGCCACCGCCATGCCGGCGGCCAGGAACAGCAGCGCCCCCTTGGACCCCAGCGGCACGATGAAGCAAAGGCCGAAAAGCGCCAGGAACCCCGCCAGCGCCAAGGGCGAATAGCTGATGGTCAGCCCCGGCCCGGCGGGCGTCGCCCGCC
>NZ_JACJFU010000024.1:0-39799 GCF_014164635.1 Paracoccus sp. MC1854
GCTGCTGCTGGCCTGGCCCTTGCAGGTGCTGCGGCTTCGGTTGCGTGGCGAGCCCTGGGAGCGGGCGCTGTTCCTGACCCTGGCAAAGTTCCCCGAAGCCCAGGGCGTGCTGAGATATGCCTGGCAACGCCTCAGGGGCGGCCAGGTCAGGCTGATCGAATACAAGCGACCCGAAAACCCGCGCTGACAGGGGGCACGACCCAAGACACGCAGGTCTTGCAAGCTGCAGATGACAGCCTGTATCCGTCATCCATCTGCGGGCTCTGCCCCTAGGCCAGCATTCGCCATGCTCGGGTTCGTCCCGGCCCAACCGGATGGCGCTGCCAATCCCGCCGCCACGAACCCTGCCCCCTCCTCAAGCGCGGGGAAGCCCGGATGCCCGCTTCTGGCGAGGGCCGTTCGCAGAATGCGTCATCATGGCTGCCTTCTTCGACCGTGAGTCAGGTAGTCCCTCCAGACATGAAGGGGGTTCTGCACCGGTCGCCCCCGCACGGTCCGGTGGAGGAGATAAATCAGATTTCCGCTCAGAAACAGGAAGTTGCCCAGTGTGGCCCCTGATCGCCCGTGGTGCTTTCGCAGAAAGCGTGCCCGCGATTGCAGCCATATCGGCGAAGCGCGCCGAACCTCTGGTTGCTCGGAATGCTGTTTGGTGGATTGCCCTTCCAGATGAACTACCCGGCTGTCGTGGACATGCCAGACGGACAGGCCATGCCGGCGGACCCGTGCCATCAGATCCGTTTCCTCGAAATACAGGAAATAGCCGTCATCCATCAGCCCCACATCATCCAGAACGCGGCGGGGCATCATGAAGCTTGCACCGCTCACCCAGTCCGCCTCTTGCGTGGTGGTGGGCGTCGGGATGGTGACGACCGATGATGGCACCAGCCGGTCCAGAACGCTGCTGCATGCGCCACGGAAGAACTCCCGCCACGGAGCCGGAAAGCGGAATGCGCAGGATTGCGGACTGCCATCCGGATTTTCCAAGCGGCTTCCTGCGACTCCCGCACCCCGATGGGCCTCCAGAAAACGCACCAGCGCCGTAACGGCACCGGGGCGGATATAGGTATCGGGATTCAGGAAATGGACGTGGGTGAAGCTTGGATCGGGCGCTACGAAGCGCCGGAAGATCTCGTTGTTCCCGTAGGCAAATCCGCCGTTCCTTCCGATATCGAAGCATTGCGCCCATTCTCCGATTCCCTCGGCGGCAATGTAGTCCTGGATCAGGGTAACGGAGTTGTCACCGGAGTCCGCATCTCCGATGAAGACGCGCATTTTCAACCCTGATGCGATCTCGTCGCGCAGTGAGGCGAGACAATCCGTGACGAGAGCAGAGGTGCGGTAATTCAGGATGAGAACCGCGACATGGGGCAATGAAGACATCAGGCAATCCGTCGGATCAATCAGAGCAAGTATTTTCCGGCACGCCCAAGGAGTGATGCGGACAGGATGTCCGTTCAGGTCGACCGTTCAAGGATGTCGATACAGTTGGACCCAAGGATGTAGCACACCTGTCGGCCTTTGTTCGGCGGACATCAGCCGAACCAATTCGCTGAAGGCGCATACCTCACCCTTCGGGCATGAAGCGTGGCAATGGGCCGATCAGTTCGTGTGTGACAGATAGCAGCCGCGCCTCGGCATCGGCATCGCTCTCGTCTTCCTTGATCTCGGTGGTCAGCCGCACGATGCCGCCGTCGGTCTGGCCGGTGCGGATGCCGTCTGCCAGCAGATACAGCCGGGCGGCGTAATCGGAGGCGACCCGGCGGCTGCCCTGTTGGAACCAGTAATAGACCATCATCCGCGAGTAACCCTTCTGGATCACCGCCACGTTGACGGGGAAGGCTCCCTCGATCCCCAGCCGTGGAGCAAGGTCGGTGCGTTCCAGCCGGGCGATTTCCCAGCCCGAGGAGGGCAGGCAGATCTCGGGCGAATGGATGCCGCCCTTGGTCTGGTCGTTGTAGAAGGCCATGAAGAGCCCGACCGGGGCGGCAGCGCCGTCCTGCACGAAATGAGCCTGGCGGTAATCATCGGCCCCCAGATTTTGCGCCACGTCAGGTGAAAGCCGCTCGTCCAGCCCCTGCTGCCGCCAGGCTCCCAGTTCGTGCGGGAAGGCTGCGAAGGGCGCGCGCTCGGGGACGATGCCCCGATTTTCGGAAACCAGTTGCCACAGCCCCAACGCTCCGATGCCCAGGAGCGCTGCGGTGATCATTGCCCGAGACGGCTGCACCAGGCTCAGCCGGCGCAGTTGCCGCGCCATGCCGGCAGTTTCCAGATCGAGCGCCTCACCCAGCGTAGGCTTGGCCGGATGCAGCAGCAGCATCAGCCGCGCCAGCCCGAACAGCAGCAGGACGCAGGCAATGAAGATCACCCAGCCCTCGAAGAAATGGGTGAAGCCTTCCAGCCAGTCCACCCCGTAGCGGTCGGCGATCACCCCGGCAATGGCGATGCGCACCGAGTTCATCAGCATGGTGATCGGCACCGCCGCCAAGAGCAGCACCGCCTTGTGCCAGACCGGCCCCCGGTAAAGCACCGCAAAGATGTAGGAAAAGGACAGGATCGGGAAAAGATAGCGCAGCCCGGAACAGGCGTCGGCGACATGCAGCTTGAGCGTGCCGAGGTCGATGATGTTGCCGTCCAGATAGACCGGCACCTTGAGCATCTGCAGGAACCAGACGCCCAGTTCGGACGAGATCATCCGAAGATCGGTTGAAACCTTGTAATACAGCACGTCCGGCAGCGGCAGCATGTAGACCAGATGCAGGACCGGCGGCCAGAAATGCCGCCCCGTGGACCAGCCGAACGAGATCAGCAGGATTCCCGCGACCCAGAGGATCGTCGCATAGGCGACGACATCGTCGATCCCCGACAGCTTGCCGAGCGCCCCCATCGCCAGCGCCAGTCCGACCACGACCACACCCGGCCAGCGATCGGGAATATGACCCGGGCGCGGGGGATACTGCTTCAGTTCCCGCAGGAACATCAGCGCCGAGAGCACAGGGATCATGGGGCCGTGGCTGTATTCGGGCCGTTGCCAAGCCTGCAGCAGCGCGTCCAGACCGTCGATGAAGAACCAGCCTGCGGCCACGGTGGCGATCGCCAGCCAGAACAGGCCGGAGGCCCCCGACAGGGTCAGGCCCGGGTAAGACAGGCGGGGGGTATCGATCGATGCCATCTCCGGGCGTCCTCCTCAAAAACCGTGGACCGGTATGGGGCAGTCCGCGCGTCTATGGCTGTTGCTCAAGTCCCGCCTTCCGACAAGACCGACCAATCATGGGGCCTCGGGTATCATGATCCAACCAGGAAAGCCCTAGGATCTGCAGGTTTTCATCTTATCTTTTTCGCCAGGTTTCCAGAAAGCGGCCCCTCCAGGGCGCCTGCGGACAATCCGGCCCATTCTTCGAACTGCGTCGGACCAGTCCCGGCCGAGGAAGCGCGGCGGTCAGCTCTACCGCGGCCATTCCCGATTGACCGCCATGACACGCATGGGATGAAATCGTTTCTCTTCTGCGGATCTTGCCCTGCTTGCGCCGGAAGCAGCCGCACGGCACAAGAAGGCCCCGAAAGGAACGGCCCTGCCCATCATGCCCTCGTCCCCTTCCCGCGCCTATCTCCTGGTTTCTTCCTGCCGCAACGAGGCCGCCTATATGCGCCGTACGCTGGACAGCGTGATTGCGCAGAGCGTGCCGCCGGCGCGCTGGATCATCGTTGACGACGGCTCGACCGACGAGACGTCGCGGATCCTGGCGGACTATGCCGCCCGGCACGACTTCATCCAGGTCGTGACCAGGCCCGACCGCGGCCATCGCGCCGTCGGGCCCGGAGTGATCGAGGCCTTCTACCACGGACTCGACCAGGTCGATCTCCGCGCCTTCCCCTATCTCTGCAAGCTCGACCTCGATCTCGACCTGCCCCCCCGCTATTTCGAGATCCTCATGCAGCGGATGGAGGAAAATCTGCGCATCGGCAGCTGCTCGGGCAAGCCCTGGTTCCGCACCGCGGGCGGCCGCTGGGTATCCGAGAAATGCGGTGACGAGATGTCGGTGGGCATGACCAAGTTCTACCGGCGCGAGTGCTTCGAGCAGATCGGCGGTTTTGTGCGCGAGGTCATGTGGGACGCCATCGACTGCCACAAGGCCCGCCAGCTGGGCTGGATCGTGGTCAGCTGGAACGACGAGGCACTGCGCTTCGAGCATCTGCGCCCCATGGGATCGAGCCAGAAGAGCATCTGGACCGGCCGCCGCCGGCATGGCTTCGGGCAGTACTACATGGGCTCGGACCCGCTCTATTTCGTTGCGACCGGCCTCTATCGCATGGCGCATCCGCCCTATGTGCTGGGTGGTCTCGCGACGATCCAAGGCTACCTTGCCGCTTGGGTGGGGGGCGAGAAGAAGCACGAGGACGCCGAGCTTCGCGCCTTCATCCGCGACTACCAGCGCCGCGCCCTGCGCAAGGGCAAGGCCCGCGCTGTGGCCGAGATCGAAGCCGAGCGTGCGGGCCTGTGGCAGGAGGAGGCTGACCTCATGTAGGCCAGCACAAGGGACGCAACTCGCCGACCCAAGATCCTGCTGCTGGCCAAGGCGTGAATCCCAAGAATAATCAGTGTGTCACTGGTCGGCTGATCACTGGCATGCGCGCCAGGCAGAGTCGCCAATGTGCACCTGATTGCAAGACAGCCCGGATCCGTGAGGTCTATGATTGGGTGCTGGATAGTCAGCCTGAGCGGCCGAGGTCGTTCGACAGCTTGATGTTCTACCAGAACAATGTCCTATCGCAGGGGCATCCTTTTCGTAGCATGACGGCTGGGACGATCTGGCCCGTACCCTTTTTGCATTGCAGGTCCACTCGCCATCCGGCTGTTTCCATCCGACCAGTCTAGGCCGGATCCCATCAGATCTGCCAGCTTCGCGGCCTCTTTTGCCACGTCGAAATCCGCCTTGACCCGGGCTTGGCCTGCCTGACCTATGGCACGGGCGCGCGCGGGATCGGTCAGAAGTTCGATCATTGCCTCTGCGAAGGCTGCAGTATCCCCAGGTGCTACAATCCGGCCTGAAACCCCGTCCTCGACCAGTTCGGGAATGCCGGCGATACGGGTTGCCAAAACCGGTAGGCCGGTCGCCATGGCTTCCATCAGCACGACCGGAACACCTTCGGCGAAGGAAGACAAAGCAAAGAGATCGGTACGTGACAGTTCTGCCGCCACTTCCTCTTGGCCGAGATAGCCGGTGAAGCGGACAGCTTGCGAAAGACCTAACTCAGCCACTCGGTCTTCAAGCGCCACTCGGGCTGGCCCGTCGCCAACCAGCGTCAGTCGAGCGTCAGGATAGGCTTCCCGGACACGGGCGAAAGCCTCGATCAGCACGGGAACGCCCTTGGCGGCGGCAAGGCGACCAATGAACAATACATCACGTCCTGGGGCCCGGGCCGGATCGGCACCGTAGTGGGCAGGTTCCACCCCGCAATGCACGATCCGCAACTTGGGCCAGTGCGCCATGTCGGAAAACAGCATCCCCTGACTGCGGCAGAACTGACTGATGCAGGCAACGAAACACGCTCGCGCAATCTTCTCGTCCAGCCGCCAGCGTCCGGTGTCCAGAAAATCTGCAGGCCCATGCAAGGTAAAGCTGTAAGGGATACCAGACAACTCGGACGTCAGCATGGCGACCGAGGATGACGCCATCGCGAAGTGATTATGCAGATGGCCTACCCCGGCACGGGCCAGATGCCGTGCCAGCACCATTGCCTCGATCACGTAGAACATCTGCCATATCGTCGCCCTGATCCCTGCGGGCCGGGTCGCCAGTGCCAATCTCAGCATCCGCCCGAAACGACGCGGTCGCCACAGCGACCATCCAAGTGCTGCCAGCATGGTTCCAGGCCTGCAGGCAGCTTCAAGGACATAGAAGGTCGTTGCGGCGGCTTCCCTTTCGTCAGCACCGCGATGATGTTCGAAGCCGGTGCGACGAACCGAGCAGGTCAGCACCTCGCAGCCCAAAGCGCGCAGCGCCAGCACTTCGCGGAGGATAAATGTATGCGAGACGGCCGGGTATTCGCCGGTCAAGTAGGCAATGCGGCTAGTCATGAATGATCTTGCTTCCTGCCTATGATCTTGGCTCGTAAAATTGAAAGCCTGCAATGCCGGAAAGGCTTATGATAACTTATCACCAATGGCCTGCACCAGTGCCCCTGTGCATTTTATAGGATGCCAGAATCCAGACAGTCAGATCCAAACCTGTTCCAAGAAACAAGTTCAGGGTCGGCTTTGCTCCAAACTTTTTTCTTTGAATATATCTACGCCACCGATTGCTTAGGAATTCAAACGGAATATAACCAAAAGGCAGGCGAGGCAGTTCCTGTCTGATGAGCGTGGGTATCCATTCCTCATCAACAGCGGCCTTCATCAGCATGTCATGAGCTTCGCTTTCATTCACTGCCTCATTTCGCACTTTTTGATAGATGGCAGAATTTATCGCGCTACCAATTACGATTCGGGTCTGATGGCGAACAAGTTCAGGAAGAGTCTTTATCGAACTGTAGACATGAAAAACATCCTGATGACCATCGATAAGATTTAGGTCTTCCGGATGCGAGAACAATCCTGTCAGCAGCATGGCGCGGAAGAAGCCGTCCTCTACCGGAAGGCCGATCGGAAGACCAATCCGTCGCAACGCTCCTGTCCGAGCCAGAAAAAGCTGACCACAAATAGATTTTTTCCAGTCTGTGAGACTATCAGCACCTGATCCGATCAATCTTGGAATAAAACCCTTTGAGGAGGCGCCAAAATTTATGTCCTTTATAGGATGCGAAGTAATCACGACAAGGTTGGATCGATCATATAGTTCAGTCGACATATCGCGGAGTGCAGTAGGCATCGGAATCCGGATATCACCGTCCATAAATCCTAGAAGATCATCATCGGGTCGAGAAAACTCGTGAATGAAACGATGTGCCGTTCTGGATTTTCCTGACTCCACTAAATCCAGCACCTCGACATGTGCTGAAAATTCCGGCGGCAGAGTGGATAATGCAGATCGAGCCGCTGCAACCGTATCATCAGTGCAGCCATTCGCCAAAAGGACAAAGCGTACGTCAATATCAGAATCTAGGAGGATGTCCTGTTTGGAAAGATCCAGAAGCAGATCAGGAATATTTTCTTCTTCATTATGCGCGAATATCGCGAAAGAGATTTTCATTGATCTGTCCTGAGCCGGGCGCCTATCTTAAGTAACGCTCTTTGATCAAGCCAACAACCTCATATTGTTACACCTGCATTGAGATCGAGGTCTCACTAAGGTGCTACGACATTCCAAGCTGATTTCAGGTGGGTCCTCCAGGTGCCAAATCGAAGCACAAAGGCGGTGTCGCCAAGGCCAAGTGATCCTCGCGTTCAAGGCGACTACGCTTGGTCTTGGGCTGCTCCCGGCACCTGACCGAAGGCCGCTCCACCTTGTCGACCCGCTCATCCGCTCCGCGTCCGCACCCAGCCCAGAAAGGCCGCGTCGGGGCTGCGCAGGCGGGGGCGGCCAGTCGAGGTCCACCAGGCGCGCCACTCGGCCTCGAGCGCATAGACGTCCGCGCCGGGGCGAAGCGCACGGGCCTCGGCGAGGGTTTCGGGTCGCAGGTGCGGGCCGTCGGCCGGATCGAACACCGCGGCGCGGGGGGTGATGCGCAGGATGTCGCCCGGCTCTTCGGACAGGAGATAGTCGGGCAGGCGGTTCTCGCGGATCATCTCGCGCAGCATCGCGCGGAACACCCGCACGGGACTGGCCGAGCCGCTCTTCTTGGCCAGCACCGGGACCGAGACCAGCCACTCGGGCTGGCGGCCGCAGTGCTTGCGGGCGAGTTCGTAGACCCGCCGCTCGAGCGGCTTGCGAAGCTGGAAGTAGTCGCGGCTGAGCGTCAGGACCGAGCGCGCCAGCACCGCCTGGAAGAGCCATTCCGACAGGGTGATGGTCACCGCCACCATCCGGCCGACACGGGACCTGCGCACGATCTCCCAGCTCTCGATCAGGCCGAAGCCGCTGGTGATCTCGTGCCCGCCGACGGTGATATTCGTGGTGATGCGGGTGCCGGCCAGCCGCTCCAGCGCATCCCGCAGCCGCTGGTAGCTGTCGCCCGAGGTCTCGCGGTTGGTTGCCACCAGAAGGTCATGGGCCCTCAGCGTCAGCCGCCGCGAGATCTCGCGGCCGCCGTTCAGCCCGGCCATCAGCTGGCTGATGCAGAAGATCAGGATGTCGGCGTCGAAGATCGTCGCCCGGCCCCGCACGCTGGGGGTCACGGTCAGCGTCGCGTCGTTATGGGCATAGTGCACCACCCGGCGATCCGGCCGGGTGGAAAGCGAGAACAGCGGATGCTCCATCGAGGCGAGGTCGTGCTTGGGAACGGCGGCAAGGAAGTCGCAGACGAACAGGTCCTGCGCCGCCCCCTGCCCCGGCATGGGCATGCCCGGCATCACTGTCGCCATCCCTGTCTCCGCCTCTCCGACGAGCAGCCGCCGGTTTCTCCGGACGCCCTGCGGCCAACGTCGTTTCATTGACACCATCCCTAGAGACGGTGCCGCAGCTGGTCCAGTGCGAGGCAACCGGAAGGCCAGACTTGTCGGGGGATCAGATTCACCCTGACGTGGGATCGGATTCACTTCATCGTGGTATCGGATTCACTGAGGACTTGAGATAGTCATATAAATAGCTCCCATATCAAGGACTTGCTGGAGAGAAGGCTGGGGTTGGGAAGGCTGTAACTATGATATAACTGAATACTAACACGTAAGGTGATGCAGACTGGCCACGCCGGGACTGTGGAAAACACGAGAATGCTTGAGAAAATACACTGACAGACTGGTTCTGGTGGCATGTATCGCGTTACATGGTATGTGAGGTGAAAGACAGCACATCTGCATGGAAACAGCGTGAGCCGCTCTCAGAACACCCCGCCTTATTTCAACATCTCGCCTGATCGTGCGCTTTCTCTGCTGGGTGAAGCGACGGGAACATCGGAACTGGCAGAGATCGCCGCCCGGTACCGGGCGGGTCGTGACGATCTTGTCGGCCGGGGCCGCGACGACAGCGGCGAACGCCGTCTCCGGCTCTTCTCGACCTGGGAGATCACGAAGTATCTCATCCCGGTCGCCCCCCAGCATTTCCGGCGCGTGCTGCGGGCCAACCCCGACCTGCCGCAGGGCCGCGCCGAGTCCGTGGCAGGCGCGCGCTGGTTTTCCCTGGACGAGGTGCTGCGGCTCAGGGCGCATTTCGGGGCCGAAGGGTCGAAGGCCAAGGAATACCTGCCCTATCGTCCCAGGGGACTGCCGGCCAAGATCGTGGCAGTCGCCAACTTCAAGGGCGGTGTCGGCAAGACCTCGACCTGCGCCCATCTGGCGATGTCCGCGGCGCTGGATGGTTACCGGGTGCTGACCATCGACCTCGACAGCCAGGGCTCGCTGTCGTCGATCTTCGGGGCGCGGATCGAGGACGAGTGGGAGACGGTGTTTCCCCTGCTCGCCCGCCATTACGCCGAGACGCTGAGGATCGACAACCAGCGCCGCCTCGACCGCGGCGAGTCCCCGCAGCCCCTGGACAATACGCTGGCAGAGGCGCTGAAGATCACCGCCGGCGACCTGATCCGTCCCACCCACTGGCCCAATATCGACATCATCGGCGCGCAGCTGAACCTCTACTGGGCCGAGTTCCAGATCCCGGTCTGGCGCATGGCCTCGCGGGGCTGGAAGCTGTGGGACGCGCTGACCGAGATGCTGGCAGCGGACGGGATCCTCGACCGCTACGACCTGGTCTTCCTGGATACCCCCCCTGCCCTCGGCTATCTGACCATCAACGGGCTGGCCGCCGCCGACATCGTGCTGGTGCCCTTCGGCGCCTCGTTCCTGGAGTTCGACTCGACCGGCCGCTTCTTCGACATGCTGCATTCGACCTTTTCCTCGATCGAGAGCAGCGAGAACATCGCCGCCCGCGCGCTTGGCCGGGACGAACTGCATTTCGAATGGGACGCCGTCCGCGCGGTGCTGACGCGCTATGACGCCAGCCAGCAGGCCGAGATGGCGGGGCTGATCCAGACCTACCTGGGGCAGACGCTGTCGCCGCACCGGCAGGGCTTCACCTCGCTGATCGGGCAGGCGGGCGAACAGGTCCAGGGCATCTACGAGGCAGACTATCGCGACTTCAACCGCGAAACCTATGCCCGGGGCCGCGAGACCTTCGACGAGACCTATGCCGCCTTCAAGACGCTGCTGCTGGGGATCTGGCGGCGCGACGAGCTGGCGCAGGATGCGACCTGACAGATCCTGGCAGCAAGGGCAGGGCCCGCATCACGGAGATTGACATGGCCAAACGCAGACGCCTGGGCCTTGCCCAGGGCGAACCCCCTTCCGAGACCCTGCCCTCTCCTCCCATGCGCGGGTTCGGGCCTCTGGGTGATCCGGAGTTCACGGCCCGGCCCCAGCGGCCGCCGCCGGTGGCCCAGATCGCCGGAGAGGCTGCTGCCCAGGCTGCCCTGGACGATCTGGCCGACAGCATGCGGCAGGCTCGCGATTCCGGGCGGCTGATCATCGATCTGCCGCTCGAGTCGGTGGTCGAAACCCATCTGGTCCGGGACCGGCAGCATTTCGATCCCGAGGACATGGCGGCCCTGAAGGCGAGCCTGGCGGATCGTGGGCAACAGACCCCCATCGAGGTGGTGGCCCTGGGCGGCGAGCGTTACGGGCTGATCTCCGGCGCGCGCCGCCTGAGCGCGCTGCGCGAACTGGCGGCCGAGCAGGGGGGGCGCTTCGAACAGGTCCAGGCGGTGATCCGGCCCTTTGCAGAAGCCCCGCAAGCCTATCTGGCGATGGTCGAGGAAAACGAGATCCGCTCGGATCTGTCCTTCTACGAACGGGCCCGGCTGGCCCATGAGGCCGCGCGTATCGGTGTGTTCGAAAGCCCCTCGGCGGCAGTCAAGGCACTGTTCGTGCATGCCTCACCATCGCGCCGGTCGAAGATCCTGAACTTCGTCAGCCTGCATGAACGGCTTGGCGAGGTGCTGCGCTTTCCTGAGGCAATCCCCGAGAAGCTGGGCTTGGCACTGGACCGGATGCTGCAGCAGTTTCCGGAGGCAGCCTCCGAACTGCGGCGGGCATTGTCCGATGCCAAGGCGGAAACTGTCGCGGAAGAACGCCGGATCCTGGAGGCTGCGCTGGAGCGGGAAGGGCAGTTCGTATTCTCGCCAAGGAAGCACGCCGAGAAGCCGGCGACGCCTCCTGTCTCGCGTGAGATCGTCGAAGGCATCCGGATCAAAGGCCAGCCGGGCAGGGTGGTTCTGTCCGGCCGGGGTGTCACGGAGGAGCTTCTTGATGCCCTCTCCGAGTGGCTGAGGGCAAGGCAGTAGGTTTTCGCACGCGAAACTTTCGCATGCGAAAACCCAGGATCAGTGGGCAGGTTTCGCACGCGAAAAACAGCAAACCTGTCCTCAAGATTTTCGCATGCGAAAAATCAGTTGAAGGTGTTGTCAGGGAGCGGCTGCGCCTGCAGAGCCTGCCACAGCTCCAGATATGCCGGATCGTCCGCCCAGTCCTCAACCTGATCGCTGCCGAACGTCGCCACGGTCACCTTGCCCGCGCCGTTCCTGCCTATCATCAGCCGGATCTCGTCATCCAGATGATCGATCTGCAAAAGCGCATCCCGATCCGGGCCAAGCCCAATGATCTCGATGTCGTCGAAATCCCCGACGATCTGGTCGGCCTTCATCAAGGTGATGGTGGGGGCAGACTGACCAAGTTCCCAGCCAGAAAGGTCGATCGTAAGGGTCCCGCCCAACTGGACCGCCGAATCCAGTTGCGATGTCTCATCGAAGGCCCCCGAGCGGAACTCGCCCAAGGTGGAGAGACCGTCCGCATCCGCCACGAAGTCGAGCGCCGCCCCTTTGTGAAGGCGCAGGACAGCGGCCGCGCCGTCCTGCGCGTCGAAGCCGGTGGCAATTCGACTGCCCTCCAAGGTCAGCCTGCTGCCGGCGGCGAGGTCGAAGGAGCCGCCCGCCGTGGCCAGAAGTGCCTGGGCATTGTCGCTGACCTGCAGCGCGACAGGGCCTGCCAGAGCCCCGGTGTTGGCAAGACGTCCACCGGCCGCGTCGATCTCGAGAAGGCCGCTGCCGTGGTAACCATCGATCCAGACCTGCCCCGCGCGGTCTATCGACAGCGCTGCGCCAGAGGCGCCAACCTCGATCTCTCCGGCAACCGTCAACTTGCCCGAGGTGGCCGACAGCTTGCCGAAGTCGCCGAAAGCGAGATCATGAACCGTGGTGGTGATGCTGCCGAACCGTACGGCATTGCCCGCGAGATCGACGCTGTCTCCCGCCTGAGTGCCCGGCAGGTCCCCGGTGGACCAGTTCAGGCGGCTGTCCCAGCGAACGCCGTCCCCTCTTTCATCGGGAACGAAGACCAGGGTGTCGGCCGCGGTTCGCAGGCTCGTGTCGAGGCCGAAGCCTGCCCGGAAAAAGGCATTGATCAGGTCGGCATCGACCACATGATCCAGTTGGCCATTAGCCTGGGCGCGCAGGACGGCGGCCAGGTCGCCGATGCTCGCGTCGGGCTTGCCCAGAAGATCAGCCGTGAACTTCTGGATCGTGACCTTATCGAGCCTGAGCGGGTCAAGTCCTTCCACACCCCGGTTCGGGTTTGTGGCAAGCCCCTCAGTGCCAGCCGCCCATTTGTAGACGATCGTGTCGTCAAAGAACCGGTCTGCATTGGAATTCAGTGCCCGGTGGGTGACGCTCTTGGCGGCGATCTCATCGGGGTTGGCCGGATCGGCCAAGTGGGCGATGATGTTACCGATCAGGGATGACTGCAGGCTTTTGTCCTCCACTCCCATTGACAACGCGCCTTCCATTTCCGCGACGCGCTTGTGTCCTGCGGAGGTCACAAGGTTTCCTGTGAACAGCGTGTAATTTCCGGCTGGTCCGGCCCCTTGGTAATCGCCGCCCAAGAAATTCACTGCGGCGTTGTTGTCGATGAAAGCATTGTCCTCGATGAACCCGCCCGAGCGGATCTGGGCTCCAAAGGAGGCGCCGCGCAGAAAGATATTGTCGCGGACGGTGACGTCCAAGTTATCTGCTTGAATGTAGAGATTGTGGCTGAACATGCTGGGCGGCATCGGAGCGGTGGCTGACACATTTTGGTCATAGCCCTTGGCCCAGCCATTGTGATCGAAGAGGTTCTCCTCGATCAGGACGCCCGTGCTCCTGTCAATGTAAGCACCGCCTATCCGGTTTATATGTGCATGCCAGATTGGCCCGTCATTGACGGGCTGCTCGCGGGCGATGTCCACGATATCGCTGCGGCGAAAGGTCAGTCCGTCTACTTTCTGGAAGTTGCCCCCATCTCCGCGGATCGAGACCTTGTCCAACAGGATGTTGCGGCCTTCCAGTACCTGAGCGCGTTCCAGCAGGTCGATACCATGGAGGACAACATGGGACGAAACTTCCTGGAAAATGTTGAGATCTCCGCCGATCCGTGGATCCTCCCCTTCCCCATAGGCCGTGACCACAAGGGGATATAGCTCGGATTCCCCATTCGAGCCGCGATGGATCAGGCGCGTGGCATGTTCCTTGTCATACTCGTAGCCGCGTTCGAACAGCAGCCAGTTTGACGAGGTGCGGTCACCCTCGAAGCTGAGTTCCGTCCACAGCGCCATGCCGAGTTCGGTGTCCAGCGCCTTGTCCTCGGTTGCCCCGTATTCCGGGTGGTCTTTCAGCCACTGGCCCCATTTGCCCTCCATCTGGACAGCGTCCAGACCTTCTTCCCTGGCGATCTCCCGAGCTGTCAGCCCATGTTTCCCCGCGGTGACGTGTACCTTCCGGTGCTCGTCGCCATGCTCCAGCACCAGTTCGCCATCAGAATCGGTCTCCAGCATGTAGGTCTCGCCCAACCCCCAGCCGGCGGCCTGCCTGGCTGGGGTCAGGTCGATCTCGGCATTGACCTCGACCACCGACGCGTCTGCCCTTGTCACTTCATAGCGGAAGTCGACACGGTCCAGGTCCTGCTCCGCCCCCGTCATCACCAGGGCGAGCTTGAGATCCGGCGTCACGCTCACCTGACCGTGATCCGGCTGGACCAGAATGCGGATGGACAGAACCTCGCTGTCGGCTGTGACTGAAGAAGGAAGTTCGAGCCATGTGACGCGATCCGCCTGGGCAGTGGCCGACATGACGTCAGAGCGTGAAACCTGCCCGGAGTGAGGATCTGTCTGCGACATGTCAGGTGCAGTTGCCGGGGATGGCTCAAGATAGGGTGTCTCGCCGCGCGCCACTGACCCAAGAGGGGCAACGGTCAGGAAGAAGCTGGAGACTGCCTTCATGGAGCCGGAGAGCGCCTTGATGAAAAAGTCGTGCGACAAGGTAGAACCTTTCATTTGAGGTAAGACGGGGAGCATTCTGAATTGTCTTGGCTCGAGCTCGTCTATGAACAAACCTCATCCGTATGATGGGCCCGCCGATCTCGGCATTGAACAGATGCGTTCTTGAGAAGCCGAATGCTGTCCCCAGTGATGCAGCACGCTTACGCGCTGCCGCCACGAAGACACTGACAAGGCCGCTGCATTGTTGAAGGAGAGACCCAACCAAGCTGTAATGACCTGTCATTGCAGCCATACTCGGCTAACGTAGCCATCCATAGCCTGCTCACCACCCATATTTTCCAGATAACTGCAGAATAGATTGGACTGGCTCTTCAGGTAGAGGTCGCTGTTTTCGCGTGCGAAAAATACAAGCATGGTCGCGAAATCGAGACCACCATGGAGCCGGACCAGCTTCGATAGTCCGGTTCTGTCTCCAGTTGCCAAGAGAGACGTTCTCTGACCTGATGCTGAAGAGACAATCTGCAGGTGAGAAGCGGTTGTGGGTGGGTCGGCAAGCATGAGAGCCCCCAGTGGACAGGCTTGTAATTAGGCCGGTATGCGGTCTGGCGGCAATGCACGGCAGGGCAGACGAAATTCCGAGGAGCGGTTCTCCGCTCCTTCCTTGGACTGGTGCTTGATCGATGCGGCTCTCTCTAGACTTAGGAGCCATTGTCTTCATAGCCAGAACATGACGGTGGCAGCGAAGGGCAGGTTAGCGTCCGAGCAGGTGGTGTAATTTCACTGGCGCTGCCGGTGTAATCGGAGGTGGCCATCGAGGTGTATGGTCGAGGTGGAGTTTCGACGCTTCAACCCCGGACCACACGGAGACCCCGATGACCAAGACCAGCATGGACCTGTCCGAGCTTCTGGCAAAGCACGATCAGGGTGATTTCTTGCGCGCGATCGCCGAAGCTGTCCTGCAGCTGCTCATGGAGGCAGACGTTGAGGGCTTGATCGGCGCCGGGCGCCATGAGCGCAGCGGCGACCGCACGACCTGGCGCAACGGCTACCGGGAGCGTGCTCTCGACACCCGTTTGGGCACGTTGAACCTGCGGGTGCCGAAGCTGCGGCAGGGCAGCTACTTCCCTGGCTTTCTCGAGGCCCGCAAGACGTCGGAGCAGGCGCTGGTCGCTGTCATCCAGGAAGCCTGGATCGGCGGCGTGTCCACCCGCCGGGTCGATGATCTGGTCCAGGCAATGGGGCTGAGCGGAATCTCGAAAAGCACCGTCTCCAAGCTGTGCAAGGAATGAGCCGGGCCAGAAAACGATCCGGTGGATCGTTTTCCCGGCGAATGATGAACGGGTCGGCGAGTTCCTGAACCGGCCGCTGGTGGGTGAATGGCCTTACGTCTGGCTCGACGCCACCTACCTGAAGGTCCGCCAGGGGGGCGGATCGTCTCGGTCGCGGCCATAATCGCCGTGGCCGCGAACACCGAGGGCCGCCGCGAGATCATCGGGCTGGGCATCGGGCCATCTGAAGCCGAGACATTCTGGACGGACTTCCTGCGCGCGCTGAAAGCCCGCGGCCTCGGCGGGGTGAAGCTGGTCATCAGCGACGCTCACACGGGTCTGAAAGGCGCAATCGCGCGCATCTTCGAGGCGACATGGCAGCGCTGCCGCGTTCATTGGATGCGCAACGCTCTCGCCCATGTCTCGAAAGGCCAGCACACCGTGGTCGCCGCGGCGATCCGCCAAGCCTTCGACCAGCCCGACCGAACGCACGCCGGCGAGACCTGGCGGCACGTCGCGGGCCAGCTCCGCACTCGTTGGCCCAGGCTGGCCGATCTGATGGACGCCAGCGAGCATGACGTGCTGGCCTACATGACCTTCCCACGCCAGCATCGGACCAAGCTGCACAGCACCAATCCCATCGAGCGCCTGAACAAGGAAGTGAAGCGGCGCGCCGACGTCGTCGGGATCTTCCCGAACGAGGCCTCGATCATGCGTCTGATTGGCGCCGTGCTCTTCGAGCAGAATGACGAATGGCAGACCTCAAGCCGCTACATGATGGTTGAGGCCTTCGCCCAGATCGACAAGGAGGAGATCGACCCCATCCTCAGCCTCACCACCAAGGCCGCCTGATTGATCATGACCTCAGGCCATCTTCCCATTTACACCACATTGACGGACGTGACCAAGGGCAGACCAGAACCACTTCCCCGCCACCCCGAGCATAGCACCAGGACCCGTCATGCACTAAGATTGAAAATTGACCACGCTCGCTGACGACTGGAACGAGCGGTGGCGTCGGGGGGGATCGATGAGGTACCGTACATCCGGCTGATCTTGATAGGGCAGGATGAAGCGAGGCCGAACACCATCCGTCCACCAGATCACGATGACGACTACAAGCCGCCGCCTCATGCCAAACCATTTCTGTCTCGCGTCGCCTGTTCGGTGTGGGACGGAACATTGCTTGAGCGTGTGCGTGCTTCGCTCAGGTTTCGCGCAAGCTTGGCGACAGCACGTGTGCCTTCGGGGTTGCCGTACCCGGAAAACCTCGCTGATCTGGACGGGAAGGAGGCTCGGCTTGCGCCATCTGCACTAAGGACAGAGAGGAGGCTCTCGGACGTGAAGCAGGAGCAAAATGAAGTAGATTATAGCTTTGCGTCGTTTCAGCTCATCGAGCGAGGCTCGGTGGGTATCTTGCCGGACTCGAAATTCGTATAGAAAACTTCAGGTAGAAGCAATGATAGTTGCAAATCTCGCGACTTACCCGAAACGCCTCTCTTTCTTGCCGTACGTCTTGCGTGCTATGGCGCCACAAGTGGACATAATGAATGTAGTCCTCAACGAGTTCAGTGCGCCGCCAGACTTCATGAATGAGTACTCTAACGTTAATGCGATAATTCCTGATCATGACACTAAGGACGCGGGTAAGTTCTTTCCCGAAATCCCAAGTGCCGACTATCTATTTCTGATTGATGACGACATCATATACCCTGCTGATTACGTTGGATCGACACTAAGGAGCTTTGAGTCTCTGGGATCAGGCCCTTTCATTGGAGGTTACCACTGTTCGATATATAATTGGCCAAGATTCTCGCTTAAGGGCGGCAGTTACCGGGGTAAACTTTACGAACTTGTAAACTATTATCGAAGGCCGAACGAAATTGCTCGATACCGTAAATTTCTCGCATATGAGTTTGGTCAGGATCAACCTATTTTCGTGGATCAGATTGGCTCGGGAACTGCAGTCATGCGATGCGTTGATCGACCGCCATATGACTTTATGCGCACGAGCCAAAGGTTCGTGGATGTGCGCCTCGCTCGTTGGTGTTTTGAGCGTGGCATCGCGCGAGTGAGCCTGCCGCGGCCCGCCGGTTGGATCTTGCCAAGTGAGGCTGCGGGAGTCTCATTTGAGGAAACTATTTTTCGTGACTTTACTGAAAGCCATGAAGCGCATGTTGCTCGGGAGATTCGAGCTTACGCTTTCCGCGACCCTAGGGTTGGACAGCCTGCGTCGTCTGATCTCGCTACCCACCTTTAAGTACACTCAAGTAGTGTCCCACCTGCCTTAAATGCACTCGCTGTCAATTGAAGAAAGGCTCAATCTGACGTGAAGCTAGCCTCAGGACCCCTTGTCGCCCTCATCCCATCTCCGGCCCGAGCGAGAACCAGATCGAGCCATCGGCCGCATTGCCCAGCAGTGACCCATCCCAGACCGTGTCGATGCCGGTCACAGGTCCGGCTCCCCCCATCATGAACAGGGCATGCAGAGGACGTTCCCGCAGGGTGTTCGCCAGCACCTTCATGATGCGGATTTTATAATTCCAGAACCACATCAGACCCATGCTCTCGAGGAAGTCCCGGCCCCGTCCGGGCAGCCGGTTGTAGGCCACGAACTCCTCGAAGATCCGGTCCAGCGCTTCCCGCTCCGTCATCCCCTTCTTCTGCGTCAGGTGGTCGTAGAGCACCGCCTTGGCGACGAAATCCCCATACTGGACCATGCGGTTCAGGCCCTGGAACAGCGCCGTGTCCTTGGTGATCAGCAGGTTCTTCGCTGCGGTGGCTCCCCATCCCGGCAGCTTGTCCACCGCCCTCTCGATGTAATCGGCCCATCGCCCTTCCCGGATCGCCACATCGGCCTCGGTGAGGCTCTCGGAGATGGTCGAGAACTCTCCCGCCTTGAGCAGGGGCGCGATCGAGAGCCGCCGGTTGGCTTCCTCCAGCGCCCGGATACGCGCGGCCAGGGGCTTCATGGCCTTGGGGTCCAATGCCGCTGCCGCCACCTGCACCTGCAACCGCTGCAGCTCCTCCCGGTTCTTCACATACTCCGTGATCTCGCTGAACTTGGCTCGGCTGCCCTTGGCGATCTGCGTCAGCGGCACCCCTACGAGGGCCAGGTGCATGGTGTTCGACAGGATGTTGCCCACCGCCACGGTGACCGAGCGGATGATGATGGTGGTCTTGGCATAGGAGACCGCGTCCTGGACGAGGTTCTCCGCCTTCCTGAGCCAAGGGAAAGCCTTGGGGCCGAGCATCTCCAGCGTCTCCCTGACCGCCTTCTGGCTCCCCTCCGACCAGCGCGATGTCCCGGTCCAGAAGTCCGTGACCGAGGCCGCATGGTAGCCGATGGCGTCATCCACCATGTCGCGACGAACCATGAAGGTCTTCGGCCCGAAGGCTTCCGCGATCTCCTGCTTGATCCGCCAGCCGAGCGTGTTCCACGCATCCTTGATGACAGGGTCCTCGAGATCGGGACTATATTATCCCCGAAACCCAAGCCGGTTCAGGCGATTTATTGGTCCTAAATACCTGAAGGTATGGAAGAAGTATAATAAGTTGTCGAAGAGTTGTGGTTTGGATCAGGATGAGGGTGCTGGTTGAGCCTAAATAACCCTGAAATAACCGAGTTGTCCAAGGGAGGTCATACTGCCTAAATCCTGACTCGGAAAAAGACACCTCTCTCGTCCTGCGGGTACCTAAGGGCTGAAGAAGGTATGTTGTTGACGAAACGGAAAACCGGTGTATAAGGGGGTCGCCCCCACCGGGGGCCATGATGTGCAAACCCCAGACAGGCAAAATATCTGGATTTCTGGACCAGGTCAGTCCTCTTCCTGCCTGCGAACTGGTGGAGGCATTCCAGGTCCAGCCCAGGTGAGTGCTTCGGCTAGCGGCGCCTTCGGTGTTCCTGCAACTACCGGGTCGCGGAACTGGATACGCCCAGCAGGCAGACGAGCGATCCCGCCTCCGGGCTCCGGCCGGCGGCCTGCACGAAGCGGCGGTCGGCAGTGACGACCGGGACTCCTATGGCCATGGCGAGCGCGAGATAGCTGCAGTCATAGACGGGGTGATCCAGCAGCCGCGCCAGCCGGAATGCATCGGCTGGCAGATTGCCCGGGCGCAACCAGTTGCGAAAGGGTGCCGCGGCAATCTGGTGCAGGGCGTCCTCGGCGTCGTCAGCGCTGATCGCACCACGGCGGCATGCGACCCACAGCGCATTGGCCGCCTCGATCAGCAGAAGTGGTGGCGCATAGAGTCTGCGGCCGTCCAGCAGCGCTGCCGCAGCCTCAGAGCCCTCTTCGTCCAGAACCCACTTGAGCGCGACACTCGCATCGACCACGCAATCGCCGGGCGGGTTCATGCGTCGCTGCGTTCGGCGCGTCCCGCCCTGATCAGCTCGACACTGTCGGTGCCGGCGTGCAGGCGTGCCCGCAACCGCGCTGCAGCCGCCGCAAAGTCGGTCATGTCCGGCGCGGGCTGGAGGACCTCGCGCAGGATCATCCGGTGTTCGGCCTCGGCAGAGCGGCCATTTGCGGCGGCGCGCTCCTTGAGTGCACGCGCGATGTCGTCGTCAACCTCGCGGACAATAAGCTGGCCCATGACAGTCACCTGCACAAGTTGTCAACATTGATATCGTCATGATGTCACCTGGGGCAAGACCTTCTGAATAGGAATGCCTCCACGAGGTGACCAAGGCATGGCGGCCAGATTGTCCGAAAGGGGATCGCTCAGCGGACACTGTCGAGTGCACCGGCCGCTTCTTGCCCTGACAGGCGAAAGATTGTCTCATATGAGTGGTACGATGATCGTCTCACTCGCAGGGGGCTTTGCGGACGAAATGACCGGCACACTCATCGGCTACGCCCGCTGCTCCACCGACAAGCAGGACCTCGCTGCGCAGCGGGCGGCGCTCGAGGCTTTGGGCGTGGCTCCCGACCGGGTCTATGTCGATCATGGCCTGTCGGGGACCAGCCGCGCCCGGCCGGGCCTCGACCAGGCGCTGGCGGCTGTCAGGGCAGGGGACACGCTGGTGGTCCCCAAGCTCGACCGCCTCGCACGATCGGTCCCCGACGCCCGCGCCATCGCCGACCAGCTTCTCGCGCGGGGCGTGCGCCTCCAGCTCGGGACCAGCATCCACGACCCGCATGACCCCATGGGCCGGATGTTCTTCAACATCTTGGCCACCTTCGCCGAGTTCGAGGCCGACCTGATCCGCATGCGCACCCGCGAGGGCATGGCCATGGCCCGCGCCAAGGGCCGTCTGCGCGGCAAGCAGCCCAAGCTCTCCGAACGCCAGCAGAAGGAGCTGCGCCGGATGCACGAAACCGGCGACTACAGCATCAGCGACCTGGCCGAGCTGTTCTCGGTCTCGCGTCCCACGGTCTACCGGACGCTCAAGCGGCAGCAGGCTCGGACATAGTGCTGCTCCGAGAGGGATCCTCCGCGCCGCATCTTCGAGGACGACCTGACCATTTTGGCAACTAACCAACAGTCGTCGAGCAGGCTATTCCCCCTGCAGTTGATGAGTTTGCCGGTTCTGGCATTTTAAAATATTGAAACCGGAGATAGAACCATCTCCGGCAGACATGCGTGATCTTTGCACTAGAGATAGGAAACCGACTACAAGGCGAACCAGGACCAATTTTTCGCCTTCTGAGTGAACGCAGGTAAATAAGTTTAACTACCTGCACTTGCGCGAATATCATAAGGTTTAATGCGGCTCCGTGTCCTCAAGGCAGAGTTGGGGCTTTCACGATTTCTCTGTGCAAGGAACTCTCATGAACATCTGCAAATATCTTTCTGCGGCTGCACTCGCGGCTGCACTCAGCGTTGGCACTGCATCGGCAGCAACCTTTACAATCGAACGCGGCGACGTGAATGTTAAGGGACAAGACTTCTGTGTGCTGGGCGATTGCAAGCTTGAAGGCGTAGTCCTCAAGAACAGCTTCGACCTGGACACGGTTGGAGAAAGCGCAAACATCGATAGTCTTTTTGACTGGAACATCGCCCTTACCAGCCCTTGGACTATCGGCAAGGGTGTGTACGATGTTCAGGTCAGCTTGAACTTCTCGTCTCCCTCAGATGCCACTGCGGGTGGCTCGGGGCATGCAGGCTTCTTCACTGCTTTCGGCAAGGTTTCGGGCGGCGCCCTGAAATGGAGCGACGGATCGGGCACCGTGGCCTTTGGGGACGGACATGTCCTGAACTATTCCTTCAAGGATGCTCTCGCATTTGGTCTGGGGTCGGGAACCACTACCGGTGCGACCTTTACTTTGGCCCAAGCGCCGGCACCTGTTCCCCTGCCTGCATCTGCCCTGCTTCTGCTTGCCGGGATGGGCGCGTTAGGGAGCGTTCGTGCTTATCGCAAGCATAAAGTCTGATACTGAAGCTATACTCTGAAAACACGCTGCTTCAGTGTTTTTAGAAAGCGCGGAGCGCGAATTGGCGCTCCGGGCAAGCAAGGACAAGCAAAGCATGACCTAACCTCCCCGAGCATCAAGACTTGCCTGAAAGGTCAGTGATTCTTATCCAAGAAATGGATTGACTTTCTCTTTTCAGATGGCATCGTTCTGATGCCCGTACTTCAGTTGAACGTTACGGTTAATGAGAACTGAACACGACGATTGGGGAGGTTAACGATGAGAATTTTCAGGAGTTTGGTGGCTGCGCTCGCCTTTGTGGCGCTGCCCATATCGGCGATGGCAGCGACTGTGACGTTCAACAGTACGGCCTTGGCTCCGCTGCACAGCTCTCTGGGTACGAACTGGACGACACCCGACGGGTTCATCAACGTCAAAAGCACCGGCGGCAACATCTGGTTGGGGGCCACCTCACTGGGGGTAGCCGGAAGCGGACAGGCAGTGCAGCTTTATCAGCAGTTGAACAACAATGAGTCTCTTCGCTTCACCTTCGCCTCACCGGTGACGAATGTGACGTTCAGTCGCCCGGCAGGTATCTTTCCCGTAAGTGTGTTCAGCTATGACGCGAGCGGGAATCAGGTGTTCTCAGCTTCGGCGACCTACCCGAACTCACTGCTGCCGCGGTTGAACTACGGAGTTAATGGTGCAGATAACACGCCGATCCTGAGCTTCCTGCTGCAAGGCGTAACAGGTACTAGTACTGGTATATCATCGATCAGCTACGAGCCGGTGGCCATCGCGCCGGTTCCGGTGCCGGCGGCGGGCTTCCTGCTTCTGGGCGCACTGGGCATGCTGGCGCTGCGCCGTCGCAAGGCCGCCTGATCGCCTTTCCAAGGCGCTGCATGGGTTGAAGGGCGGGCAAGAGCCCGCCCTTCACGTACCGAAACGGCCGCAACAAGGACCTGTGCCACCGGCCGCTCTGGTCTTCACCCGTTTCACGGCCGCCAGAGATGCAGGGCTTCGAGCTTGCGCGATCCTGGCTGTCAGGCATGCCCGAGGATGCCACCTGCAAGCTTGCGTCCTGTCTGGGCCAGGGCGGGGCCATTTCGCGGATGACGCTTGGAGCGGACGAGATTGCCGAACCGGCAGGGCGTCAGCACACAGCCATGCCGTCCATGGGGCAAGAGTAAGAGGGAAAATCCACTTATTCAGGTTAATATGTCTTAAGATTGTGTTAATAATGAATAATACATGCACAGATTGTGCAGATATCATTAGCTACCTCGCGAGCGATCACTTATAAGCAAACAGTCTCGGCTACGGGTCGAGAAGTCACGAGTCACATATGGTAAGGGTGCCTGGACTGCCCCTGAAAGGTGGAGAATGAAGACTCTATACGCTCTCGCCGTAGCGGCAGCTGCCACGCTCGGCTTCGCAGCATCATCCCAGGCAGCGACGGTCACCTATACCAATCCGCAGCCCACGCCGAAGATCCAGTTGACGGTCAGCGATGATCCGGTCAATGCGCTGCAGTTCAGTCTTTCGACCCTCGTGGGTGCGGCGGACTACCTGGCCCTGGGCTTCAACTATGCCGGCTCGCTGACGCAGAGCGATCTGTCGCTGGTTTCCTATACGGGTGGGGCCAACACTCCGGCGCTGTCGCTGTTTGGCAGCACGTCAGTGGGCAAGGTGAACAACTGCGGCACAGGCTGCAACTTCAACGGTGCCGGCAGTGCTACGTTGTTCGACTACATCGTCCGCATCGGCCAACCTGGCGCCGGCCCCAACCTTGTGTCCTCCGTAGTGTTCAATATCGCCACTCTGGCCGGTCTGTCGGATCTCACGCAGTTCGCTGTCCGTGCGACATCCACGAGCAACCCGGGAGGCAGCATCAAGGCCGACCTCCTGCCGCAGCCTGCTCCGGTTCCGCTTCCCGCCTCGGGCGTGCTGCTGCTGGCCGGGCTTGCCGGTCTGGCCGTGGCGCGCCGCCGCAAGTCGGCTTCGGCCTGACCGCGCCCCACAGTCTGGCGCTCTGATCCAGAAAGGCGGGCGAAAAGCCCGCCTTTTTCATGCGCGGGATGGGCCATTAGGCCCCGCTGTCCTGCGCGTCGATCCCGCCGCCGTGACGGTAGCCGTTCAGCACCACCCCCAGCACATTCGTGTATTCGCCGACCTCGCGCTCGCAACTGTCGAACTCGCCATAGCGGGTCTGGTCGGCGCGGGCCACGATCAGGGCGCAGTCCACATGCTGCAGGAAGGCCCGCGCATCGTCGCCGATCAGGATCGAGGGCAGATCGAAGATCATCACATCCGGCTGATAGCTTTCCTGCACCTGCGCCAGCGTGTCGCGCGTCGAGGTCGCCATCAGCACCTGCGTGGGATCGGGCTCGGCCCGCCCGGACAAGGCTAGGGCGAGATTGGGGCCGATCCGGTGCGCGTGTTGCGCGAAGTCCCGCTGCCCGGTCAGCAGCGAGACGATCGGCTGCGGCTCGGCGATGCCCAGCATGGGGGCGACCGCGGGCGAGCGCAGGTCGAAGTCGAACAGGATCGAGCGCAGCTCGGGCTGGCGCGAAAGGCCGAGCGCCAGGTTGCAGGCGGTCGTGGTCTTGCCGCATTTCGGCAGCGGCGAGGTGATCGCGAGGCGCCGCCAGCCCTTCTGCTGCATCTGGTAAAGGATCTTGGTCCGCAGCACGTCGAACGGGGCCGAGGCCGCCGAGGCGCTGAGCGACAGCACCCGTTGCTGGCCCAGGCGGGCATGGTCCACTGTCACCGGATTCAGCGCGGCCCACCGTTCCTGCAGGGAAGCCCCGTCGCCTTGGCCGGGCGCCTCGGCGGCAAGGTTCCCGGCAGCCGCCACGGCCGGGACAGGCGCCGCCGGATGGCCCGGGGTCTGGGCGGGAACGCCGGCCGCCTCGGGCCGGCCCGCCCGCTTGCGCCGGGCGCTTTCGATCGCGGCCTGAAGCTTTTCCATTGCGGCACCTTCCCTTGTCAGCCCAGGCCCAGGCGGCCGACGATCTTCAACGTCAGGATATCCAGCGGCATGTAGTTCATGTGCAGATACCACAGCCCCAGCGGGATCGTGACCGCCACGGCAAGAACGACGGTCAGCCGTCGGGCCACCCGCCCGCGCCGCTCGCGGCGGTTCTCGATATAGGGGATGACCGCCAGCGGCATCACGTCGAAGCGCGCCTTCAACTCGGCAGGGCGGCGGATGGCGCTGTTCAGAAGCTCCATCAGCATGAAGAATCCGACAGCCAGCCCCAGCCCCGCCCCTGCCCCCAGCGCCGCGATCTTCTTGCGGCTGGGGCCCGAGGGCAGGTCCGGCACGCTCGCCGCCTCGACCACGGTAATGCGCTCGCCGCGGGCCGAGGATTCGATCCGCTCGACCATGCGGGCCTGCGCCAGCGAGGCGACTGCGGCGTTGTAGCGCGACTGGATATTGGCCTGATCGCGTTCCAGCGCTGCCAGCGAGAGGGAATTGGTCGAGGTCTCGCGGAGCGAATCTTCCAGTCTTTCCAGTTCGGCATTGACCTGCTCGATCTCGGCCCCGGCGGCTTCAATCCGGCTGTCGAGCTGGGCCAGGTTCAGGTCCAGCAGCGGGTTGCCGGTCTGGCTTTCGGCGCTGCCGTTCTGCTGAACGCCCTGTTCCATTACCGCGATCTGGGTGCGCAGGCCGCGGATGCGCGGGTTGTCGTCGGTTTCGGACATCGCCTCGAGCTGGGCCAGCCGCTGCCGGGCCTGGGCCAGCATCTGGGCCTCGGGCGATTGCCCGGACTGGCCCGCCACATTGCCTGTCTGCTCGAAGATCCGCATCATGTCTGCGCGTTGCGTCTGCAGCGTGGCCACCTCGTTCTGCAGCCGCGCCGCCCGTTCCTGCAGCAGCGCCTGGCGGCCTTGCCGGAACTGCAGGTTCTCGGGCAAGGCTTCGGCATTCTCGCGCTTGAACTGCAGGATGCTGGCGCTCTGCGCGTCGAGATCGGCGCTCAGACGCTCGACCTCCTGCTCGTAGAAGCGCAGCTGCTCCTCGACGCGGCTGAGCCGGCTGCGGGCGCTGTTGCTGAGGATCAGCGTCACGTATTCGTTGACCACGTCGGCGACGACAGCCGGAGAATCGCCGGTGAAGCCGAGGGTCATCATGGAAGCTTGGTCGCGCCCGGCGGCGCGTCGGATCACGGTCGCCTCGCGCATCCGCTCGACCTTCTCGTCCGGGGTCAGCTGTTCATCGCCGAACACGCGGAACTTGTTGGCGATGTCGATCAGGTTGGCGCGCGTCAGAAGCTGCTGTTCGGTGACCTGCAGGGTCTCGGCCGCGCCGGGATTGGTCGTTGCCATCTCGGCCGCGATCTGGGGACCCTCGACCAGCAGTTGAGCCGAGGTGGAATAGGTTGCCGGCGCCCGGATCGCCGTCACCACCCCCAGCACCGTGCAGATCAGGAACAGCGCCAGCATCACCGGCAGACGGCGCAGCAGAAGCGACCAGTAGAAGCGCAGATCGGTCATGACTTGTCCTGCTTGAAGCCTTCGCGTCCCGGCCTTGCCGGCGGGGATTGGGTCTGCGCCCTCAGCACCAGCCCGTCGGCGATCAGCTCGTCGATCAGCTCGGGTCCGACCACGCGCCGGTCGGCGGCCGAGGCATAGACCAGTGCGAGGTCGCAAATCTTGTTGACGACCCGCGGCACCCCCTCGGCCTCGGCATGGATCCGCCGGATCGCCTCGGGCGTGATCTCGTGCCCTGTCCCCCCGACCAGACGCAACCGGTGACGGATGTATTCGCCGGTGGCGGCGGCATCCATCCCCTTCAGGTGATAGGTCGCGGTCACCCTCTGGGCAAACTGGCGCAACTCGGGGCGGGTGATCATGTCGCGCAGCTCGGGTTGTCCCAGCAGCATCAGTTGAAGAAGCTCGTCGCTGCCCGAGTTCATGTTGGTGAGCATCCGCAATTCCTCGAGCATCTCGGCCCCGAGATTCTGTGCCTCGTCGAAGATCAGTACTACCCGCTGCCCAGCGGCGTAGCAGGCCACGACGTGATCCTGGAAGATGTGGAACAGCCGCACATAGTCGGCGTCAGTCGGATAGGACACGTCGAGCGCGTTCAGCACCCAGCGCAGCAGGTCGCCCCGGTCGCCCCGCGCGTTCGAGACAAGGCCGACGCGGACTTCGGGATCGATCCGGCGCAGCAGCACCTGAATCAGCGTGCTCTTGCCGGTCCCGACCTCGCCGGTGACGACGGTCAGCGGCGAATGGGTCATCAGGCCGTATTCCAGCACAGAAAAGGCCCTGCCGTGATCGGGCGTCCAGAAGATCATCGACGGATCGGGCAGGATCGAGAAGGGCCGCCCCGTAAAACCGAAATGCTCAAGATAAAGTTGGCTCACCCAGAAAAACCGGTGCTTGACAAGATGGGCTTCGTATAGCGGCAGCGTAGCGGATAGACCATCGTCGAGACGGACAAGTTCACGACAACGACGGACAGGGGACCTGTCCATTTGGACAAGTTTTAATCATTCCCTAAAGTCATGCTTCGTTTTTCCTATTGACCGTAGTAGTTGGGCAAGGGTGTCGCTTTTTTTTACGAGTGGTATGTTTGATGAGGATGGAGATGACGGGCTTTGATCCCCGTGTCGAACCCCTTGGTGTGGCTGTATTGGTGCCGCACAGGGATTATCTGGAATTTGCCAGGTCTCTCGCGCCCGTCGGCGGCGTTTATGCCGGCGGCCTGAAGCGCGGTTTCGAGACGCTTCTCATCCTGGCCGCCGCGCCAGTCGTTCTGCCGCTGATCCTGTTGCTGGCGCTGATGATTGCGGTCGAAAGTGGCAAACCCTTCTATGTGCAGAAGCGGGTCGGCCGTGGCGGGAAGGCGTTCCGCCTTTGGAAGCTGCGCACGATGGTGGTCGATGCCGACGACAGGCTTGAGGCGCATCTGGCCGCCGATCCCGCCGCTCGGGCAGAGTGGGAACGGACGCAGAAGCTCAAGGCCGACCCCCGCGTGACCTGCATTGGCCGGCTGCTGCGCAAGACCTCGCTGGACGAGCTTCCGCAACTGCTCAATGTGCTCAACGGGACGATGGCGCTGGTGGGGCCGCGCCCGATGATGGTCAACCAGCAGATGATGTATGACGGGCTGGCCTATTACCGTCTTCGCCCCGGCATCACCGGACCGTGGCAGATTTCCGCGCGCAACGGATCCGAATTTGTGGCACGAGTCCGCTATGATGACCAGTATGCCGCTTCCGTGTCGCTGCGAACCGACTTGCGCATCATTGCCCGGACCATGGTCGTCCTGCCGCGCTGCACCGGATACTGACGGCCCTTTCACCGCGCTGTTCCCATGCTTCGCCCCGCCGGTGCCACCCTGTGTCCTGTCCGGTTGGCAATGGGCAGGGAAGGCGCAGGTGGGGCTTTTTTCCCTGCGACTTTCTACGACCGAGGCTTTCCGCATGACCCATGACGCCCTTTCCGGCTGCAGACCGCGCCGCCCCTTCCGGCCCCTTCTGAGCGGTGCGATGATCCTGGGGCTGTGCCTGACGCTCACCGCCTGCAAGTCCTCGGCCGAGAAGGCCGCCGAATATTACGAATCGGCCCTGCAGCTGCTGGAACAGGGCGATCCCGATCGGGCCATCCTGCAGTTGCGCAACGTCTTCAATATCGATGGCACCCATTACGAGGCGCGCAGGAAGCTGGCCGAGCTGCTGGTGCAACAGGACAAGCCAGGCGAGGCCTACAGCCAGTATCTGCGGCTGGCCGAACAGTATCCCGACGATCTCGAGGTGCGGCTGGCGCTTGCCGAACTCGCCTTCGATTCCCAGCAGAGCGACGAGCTCGAGCGCCACGCCATCCGCGCGATCGAGATTGCCCCCGATGACCCGCGCGCCAAGGCCTTGGATCTCGCCCGCCGCTACAATGCCGCGGTCCAGGGCAATGACATGGCCACCGGCAACAGCCTGGTTCCCCAGGCCGAGGCTCTGCTGGCCGAGCTTCCCGACAACCACATGCTGCTGGCCATCCTGCTGGACAAGGCGGCGCGCGACCGCCAGCTGGACAAGGCCGAGGCGCTGATCGACCGGCTGATCGCCCTCAAGCCCGACAACCCGCTTCACTACCGGCAGCGCCTGGCGCTGCTGGTCGAAAAGGGCGACATGAGCGGGGTCGAGGAACAGCTGCGCCGCATGATCGCGCAGTTTCCCGACGATCCCCAGTACAAGGGCGACCTGGTCGGCTTCTACATGACCCGGAACGAACCCGCCAAGGCCGAGGCCTATCTGCGCGAGCTTGCCGCCGCAGCCCCGGCCGGCGATCCCGGCCCCATGCTGGACGTGATCCGCTTCGTCGAAGAGGAAAAGGGCCCCGAGGCCGCCCGCGCCGAGCTGGAGAAGGTGCTTGCGGCAGGCGGCGACCCGCTGGTCTTCGGCGTGCTGCGGGCCGGCTTCGACTTCCGCGAGGGCAGGCAGTCCGAGGCCATCGCCGAGATCGAGCGGCTGCTGGAGGGGGCTGCCGCCTCGGACCGCACCCGCGACATCAAGGTCCAGCTTGCCCGGATGCTGAGCGAGACCGGCAACGAGGTCGCCGCCCGCCAGCGGGTCGAGGAGGTCCTGGCCGAGGACGCCAGCCATCCCGGCGCGCTGAAGATGCGGGCCGCCTGGGCCATTCGCGCCAGCGACACCGATGCCGCCGTCTCCGCCCTGCGAACGGTGCTGGACCACAAGGCCGACGACGTCGAGGCGCTGACCCTGCTGTCCGAAGCCTACCAGCGGGCGGGCGAAAAGGATCTTGCGCGCGACCTGCTGGCGCAGGCCGCCTCGGCCTCGGGCAATGCGCCCGGCCCCTCGCTGCGGCTGGCGCAGCTTCTGCTGCAGGAGGAACGCTATCGCCCGGCCGAGGACGCCCTGATCCCGGCCCTGCGGCTGGCGCCCGGCGATATCGACCTGCTCGCCGCCCTGGGCGAGGTCTATGTACGCATGCCCGACGACCTGCGCGCCCGCGACGTGATCCGCTCGCTCCGTGACATCGGCACCGAGCCGGCGGTCGCAGCCGCCAACCGGATCGAGGTCGCCCGGCTTGCGCGCGCCGAGGGCAATGACGCGGCGCTGGCCTATCTCGAGGAACTGGCCGGCGCGGCCGATGCCGGGTTGACCGAGAAGCTGCCGTTGATCCAGGCCCGGCTGGTGTCGGGCGACACTGCAGGGGCGCTGCAACTGGCGCAGGAACTTGCCGCGGCTCAGCCTGAAGAGCGCAGCGTGAAGATGATCCTGGCGATGGTCCAGCAGGCTGGCGGGGACGCGGCGGCGGCGCGCGCCATCTACCGCGATCTGATCGCCGCCGATCCGCAGGACGTGCAGGCCCATATGTCGCTGGTGCGGCTCGAAGCGGCCCAGGGCGATGCGGCGGCCGCGACGGCCGCGGTGGACCAGGGGCTTGCCGCCAATCCGGACAACCCCGATCTTCTCTGGGCGCGCGCCGGACAGCTGGAGGCCGCGGGCGACATCGACGGCGCCATCGCGGTCTACGAGCGGCTTCACCAGGCCAACCCGGATTCGGTCCTTCTGGCCAACAACCTGGCCAGCCTGCTGGCGACCTATCGCGCCGACCAGCCCGAAAGCCTGGCCCGCGCCACTGCCGTGGCCCGCTGGCTGAACGGCACGACGGTGCCGGCCTTCATGGACACCTATGGCTGGATCCTGCACCTGAACGGCGAAAGCGCCGCCGCCCTGCCCTATCTCGAGGGCGCGGCAGAGGCCCTTGCGGATGACCCCGCGGTGCAGGTCCACCTGGGCCTGGTGCAGGAAGCGACCGGCAAGACCCAGGCCGCGCTGGAACAGCTCCGCCATGCGCTGACGATCGAGGGGGGCGATCCCGACAGCCCGCCCCGGCAGGCCGCCCGCGCGGCGATCGCCCGGCTGGAGGCCGCCCCCGCCCCGGCAGGCGAGGGCGAGGACTCCGCCACGACAGCCGGGGGAACAACCGCGACAGCGCCCGCACAGTGATCCGCATCCGACCGGATGGGTCAGGATCATCCGGGGTCGGGAAAGCATCAGGGCGTCGCGGCACCGGCATCCTGATCCTCCTGACGGCGCTCTGCGTCGCGATCGAGGCGGTGCTGGTCCTGTCCGATCTCGGGCTGATCGCGCATGGGCGCCTGCGGCAGCTTGCCTATGCCTATGGCGGGTTCTGGCCCGGCCTGCTGCAGGGCTGGCAGCCGAACTTCGCGGGGCAGCCTTGGGCGATGTTCCTGACCCATGGCTTCCTTCATGGCGGGATCGCCCATCTGGGCTTCAACATGGTGACACTGTGGTCTCTCGGAAGACCGCTGCTCGATGCCGGGGGACGCGCGCGCTTCCTGGCCATATGGGCGGTCGCGCAGTTCCTGGGCGGATGCGCCTATGCAGGACTGTGGAGCGAGCCCCGTCCGATGGTGGGCGCCTCAGGGGCCTTGTTCGGGCTTGCCGGCGCCTGGCTGGCCGCGATCTGGAACGACCCCGCCGATGCCGGCGAAAGCCGCCATCTGGTCCTGTGGATCGTGGCGCTGCTGGCAGGGCTGAACCTAGCGATGGTCTGGGCGCTTGATGGCCAGCTGGCCTGGCAGACCCATCTGGGAGGCTTTGCAGGCGGCTGGATCGTGGCCGTGCTTACAGGTCTTGCTCCTCCAGGGGATCAGGGATCCGAAAGGGCTGGCAGCGGTCAAGGCTCGGATAGTTAGAATTTTCCGTATTCGGTTCTTTCCTGCGGCTGAAGACCTGTGACAGGTCAGAGCTGCAGCCCACGCAATTGATGGTTGACTATTATGGAAAATAGTCGCCTTTTAGGGGCTATTGAACAGACCGTTTACCTGTATCCCGAAGAAGGTTTCCGATGATCGTTATCCTGATCGCGATTGTAACCGGTTCGTTCCTGGGTGCGCTGCTGGCCTGGATGCATATCGCATCGGCCCTGGCCATGGTGCTCGGCTATGTCGCCGGAGGGTGGGTCGGGCTGCTGCTGGCCTTGGTCTACCTGAAGCTGCGCTCCGGTCCCGATGACAGGACCCCCGAATGCAAGCGCTCTGGCCCGGAACCCCGAGAGGCCTGGATGGCGCCCTTGCCCGGGGCAGTCGCCGCCCTGCGCAGGACGTCCGGGTAAGCGACGCGCTGTCACCCCGTCCAGACGTGAAAAAACCCGTGATCCCCCGGACTGGGTGAGGTATGGCCCCCGGAAGTTGATCGGGTAGAAATCTTGCGCTTATTGAAGCATTTTCAGGGCGACGGCCTGCGAGGCCGGGCGACGCGCGGCGTTGCCATCAGCTTGGGAACGACAGCCGCGCAGCAACTCATCCGGCTCGGATCGAACCTGATCCTGACCCGGCTTCTGTTTCCCGAGGCCTTCGGCCTGATGGCGCTGGTCCAGACCTTCATGACCGGACTAGCGATGTTTTCCGACCTCGGGATCGGCCCCTCGATCATCCAGAACCGCCGTGGAGAAGACCCAGACTTTCTGAACACCGCCTGGACCATCCAGATCGGGCGCGGCGTGATCCTGTGGCTGGGAGCCTGCGCTCTGGCTCTGCCCGCAGCCGAGTTCTACGATGAGCCTCTGCTGCTCTGGCTTCTTCCAGTAGTAGGCTTGACGGCACTTATTGCTGGTTTCCAGACCACCAAGACCATGGTTGCCAACCGCCAGCTGCGGTTGGGGCGACAGGCAGTGCTTGATCTGGCCACGCAGTCCATCGGCATCCTGGTGATGATATCCTTGGCCTGGATCTGGCCCTCGGTCTGGGCGCTGGTCATCGGCGGACTGGTGAGCAGCCTTGTGGGAATGCTCGCCGGACATTTGTTCATGCCAGGCGTGCCGAACCGGCTGCGCTGGGACCGATCGGCTGCGTACGATCTGCTTCATTTCGGCAAGTACATCTTTCTCAGCTCATTGGCGGGCTTTGTAGTCGTTCATAGTGACAAGATGCTGATGGGCCGATTGGTCGGCTTCGGCGATCTGGGGGTCTACAATATCGCGTTCTTCATGGCGGGCTTTCCGGGTATGCTCGCAGGCATCTTGGCGGAGCGAATCCTGTTCCCCCTCTACCGCGAGATACGCCCGTCCGAGAGCGCGCTGAACCGCCGCCGGATCGGACAGGCGCGGTCGCTGCTGGTGGGGACGACGATAGCCATGTTCGGGGTACTGGCTCTGGTAGGAGACTGGCTGATCGGACTGCTCTATGATCCACGCTATGCCGCCGCCGGACCGATGATGATCGTGCTGGCGCTGATGTCCTTTCCCGGCGCATTGACTAGGGGCAACTCACAGCTTCTGCTCGCCGAAGGGAACTCGCGCGATTTCTCGAAGCTAACATTGATTCAGGCAGTGTTAATCTTAGCCTATATGTTCGCGGGTTTCTGGTTTCTTGGCATGTTCGGTATCCTGCTGGCCAGCGGCCTTACGGCCGCCTCGATCTATCCGCTGCAGCAATATTTCCTGAGCCGCCACCATGGTACCGACCTGCGCCGAGACGCGCTCTTCACTCTGGCGGTACTTGCCCTTTCCGGGCTGGCAATTTGGGTGAATTGGGAGGTGCTGCGCAACTTTGTCCTGACCTCACACGCTACCGCCCCGTTCGTAACCGGCAGCTGGACCGCAGCGAACGTGTTCGGCGGCACAATATAATTAGCGCCGTGTAACAGCTAACTACTACATAGATTTCAATAAGCCGATGGAGTAGCTTTTCCTGTATCAAGACAGCATCTCTCGTGCTGCATTGGATATTCTTAAAAAACCTTGATCGATAAGCCGTTCGACGGCAGGGCCTCGGCATTCAGCATACCTGCCAAGGTTGATATCAACCTCGCGCTCCATTTTTGCAACACGCAACTGTGTTTCTCCGTGAGCGATTCTGTTCTCAGCTAATAACTTCTTCTCCCGCTTGAGTGTATCGCCAGCAAATTTGTAATGCTTTAAGGCGGCTGAGAAATCAGTACAGATTACTCCCGTAGTTACATGTGGATGCGGATGCGGAATGACGCCTTTTCCCATTCGGAACAAGGCATGCTTGGTTAGGCAGCAATCTTCACCAAACGCAGCGTGTCGGAGCCCGCCGAAAAAGATGAGAATGTCTCTATTGCTAGTCTTATTCTGTTCAAGGAACCAAGCCCATGGCAGGCCGGATTCATGATAGGGTACCTTTCTGATTGCAGCCAAGCTATAACGGTCGAAGAGCCGCTCAGCTTGGGAAAAATCGATGCTGGCCGCGGCCGAGGCGGGACCATCAAAGACCATGTCAAGCATTTGTGCGACCATGGCGCTGTGCCCGCGCGCGTTCATGCGACGGGTCAGTTCAGGAAGGTCGATCCGGTCCGACTCTGGATAGTCGAGTAATTCGTCTGGATCGATCGCCAGCCGCCAGCCTCCCTTGAGAAAATACGTATTGGCAAGATAGCGGATCCGACCTTGATGAAGGCGGAAGTCGGCCGTGCAACTTGCGATGGTTATGTTGGAAAATCGTTTTGCAATCTCGATGGAATTGTCCGTGGACCCGTTGTCTACGTAAACAACATGAGAAACGCCAAGGGCAAGATGGTGCTGGATATGATGTTCCAGAAAATAACTTATATCACGGCCCACGATGATCAAGGCAACTTGATCATCTGAAAGTCGTGTCACTGCAGGGCCATGTAAGAGTTGCAGCTCGGATCTTACATGTCGTTCGTCCGCGCGTTGTTTAATTCTCCTGTTTATACGAATTATAGGTGCGAAGAAAGATTTGGGAAGTGTCATAGCGCGTATTCACATCCATCATTGCAGGCAATGTTTTCACATGACTGCCTGAAACACACTTGAGGTTTAGCGTCCTCTGTAGACTCCTTTGGGAAGGAGTAGGGTTTCTGGGCGGAGGACGCTCCAGCAATCACTGCTTGAGCTTAGCTCATTTTATGTCCTGATGACAGCATGAGATCAGCATTGTTAATGCTTGTGATGGAGGAGGAGCCAGGCGCTCATTACCCCAACCAAGCCGTCGGCCTGAGTTGTTTGCCATTACCTGTCGCCTCATCAATCTCATCAGACTGGGTGCACGCGGTCTGTTACCATCATCGCGGCAGTCCGGTGCTTCATGATGTCAAGGGAAAACCGAGGCACGCATCGCCACGAACGGGTAGTGCAACAACGGTGGAGCGGGCCGGATGCCGGTGAGTCTGACGGGTATAAGGGCTGCAGGACTGAGGCGATGCTCTCTTCCTGTTCGGGGGGCCATCCGCACCGTCCTCATCCGCAGAGGACTTGGGTCCCCCCAGTTCCAACCGTCCGGCCAGCGCGCCTGCCATGAGCCAAGTCAACGGATTCAGCGTAGCGTTGGGGATCAGGTCGATGAGATTGGCAGTCAGCGCGAGTGCGATCCCTGCGGTCGCGGGTGTCAGGCCCAGCCTGCGCCAACGCAGCGCCATCAGGATCAGGGGCAGAGTTAGCAATCCCATATTAGCCAGATAGCCGATCCATCCGCCCATGCCGATCGCCAAGACCCAGTAGCCGTCGGTGACGCTGATATCGGCGCCGCTCTCGTCATAGACGCGGTTCCGGCCCCAGCTGCCCCAACCGAACAGCGGCTGCTCGTTGGCCTTGGCCAGCAGGAGGTCCTCATTCTTCAACCGGAAGTCCAGCGAGCCTGCGCGATCGGGATCGATGCTTGCCGCAAGACTGACCACCCTCTCGGTCGGCACCAGATCGGCGCCGCGCAGCATCGGATAGACGAGAATCATCCCGGCCAGCACCGCAGCCGTCATCACCCGCAGGCGCAACGGCAGGAACAGGATCGCTCCGCCCAGCATGATGCCGATGGCAAGCGCGCCCATGCCCTTTGCGAGAACCAGCGTCATCAGCATCCACAGGGTGGCGAGCAGCCAGCGTACGCTCTGCGGCCATGTGGTGAGGCGCCACAGGGACAGCGTCGCCAGGAAGCTCGCGCAGAAGAATATCGCCAGCCACAGCCCGTGGGGCAGGAACACCACCGGGCGGAACCCCCCGGCGCGGATGTGCTGGATCCAGTCATGGGGGAAATAGCCATAGATCATGCGGCTGATCTGCGGCGACATCCGCACCTCATAGAGGGCGGGCAGCGAATAGATGAGCCCTGCAAGGGCAAGGACCACCAGCAGCCGGGTCTGCCCCTCGGGCGAGGCAAGGTATTTCCGGGCCAGCAGAAAGGGCAGAAGCGTGATGAGGCCGCCCAGCAGCAGCGAACCGGCGTCATAAGGCCTGAGTCCGGGGATCTGACGGAGCTCGAAGTGGAGCGGATCGCCATTGGTCGCGACCGTACCAAGAATTCCCGCCAGCATCAGCACGATCAGCATCACCACCACCCTGTTGCGTGGCACGAACCCCGGCAGAATGGTGACGTTGCCGGAGGCGATATTCCCTTGCCTCCTGTTCGGCCAAGCCAGCACCGCTGCCGCAGCCAGCGCTGACAGGGCCGCGACCGAACCCTTCTCGATGGCTGGAAGCGCAGGCAGATCGTAGCTGATGTTTTCCGGCAGCAGAAGGTAGCCGCCGATGATCGCCCAGCAGAGCGCCGTCGTGGGGTGGAGCCGCGAGAACAGCCAGAACACCACCGCCGGCCAGGAGAACAGGACCAGGTGCCCGATCATGAAAGCCCTGTGATGTCCGGGCCGCCGTCGGAAAAGGCAAGGATCATCTGCCGCTCAATCCCTGCGGGCCTTCAGCGCCTGCCCGGCATGGCGCGGAAGAACGGCAAGGCAGTCGGCATAGCGGCGGGCCAGGCGGCGCGGATCCTTGGCCAGGCGCCACAACCATTCCGCAGCCAGCCTGCGCACCCAGCGTGGCGCCCGAGTCTGGGTCCCGGCCAGGAAGTCCAGCCCCGCTCCGATCGAGAGGAACCCCATCGCAGGCAATTGCGCCGCGGCACGCGCGGCGAATATTTCCTGCTTGGGGGCGCCGAGGGCCAGGAAGCACAGGCCTGCTCCGGACGTGGCCAGTTCCGCAATCGCCGCATCCGCGGCAGGGCCCTGGGGATCGAAGCCCATCGGAGGCGCGATCCGGGCCGCAACGGCAAGGCCGGGCACTGCAGCCTCCAGCGCCCGCGCGGCTTTCTCGAGTACGGGAGGGGTCGCCCCGAACAGGGCGACCGGAACCCCGTGCGCTGCCGCCAGCCGCGCTGCAGGCAGCACAAGATCGGATCCGGTCACCAGTTCGACCTGCCGGCCTGCCAGCCGGGACAGCCATACGATGGGATTGCCGTCGGCGGTCACATGGCTCTGGGTGAGATAGGCGTCCCGGAAAGCAGGGTCGCGGTCCAGCTTGACCAAGTGATCGAGATTGAGCGTGGCGACGGTGAAGCCCCTGCCCGTTTCCAGCCGCGCCCCAATATCCTCCAGAAGTGCGCGCTGTTCGGTCACGTTGACGGCAACGCGTTTCCCTCCGGACCTCTCGGCTGACCAGTCTATCACGTGTGGCTTTCCGTTTGTCGCTTCGGCTTCAGCAGATAACGGGAGCGGCCCCTTTCCGCCAGTGATCAGGGAGCCCTGGGCTGCTGCCTCCCTCCTGGAATGCACCTTGAATGTGGTCAACAGGAGGCCCGCCGTGATCATGGCCAATGCGTTCCACAATCCGACTGCATCGTGACCATGGATGGTCACATTTTCCCGTTGCGGCGAAGATGCGTCTGATTATCCGAGGCGTTCCGCCGCAAATCGGCCTTGTTGCGCAAAGCCTGCCTGGGATTCACATCGGTAGTGCAGCGACATAGCTGGGCAGCATGTCCAAGCCTGCGTCCACCCGCTATCGCACCCTGAACTGGTCCGTCTACAACGCCGCGCTGCGTGAGCGCGGGTCGCTGACGGTCTGGTTCGATCCCGGCATGGCTTGGCACGCGGCGCCGTCTGGCAAGCGCGGTCGCCAGCAGACCTTCTCGGACGCTGCCATCCAGGCCTGCCTGACGATCAAGGTGCTCTTCGGCCTGCCGCTTCGCCAGACGACGGGCTTCGTGGCCAGCCTGTTGAAGCTGGCGGGGCTCGACTGGCCGGTGCCGGACTTCTCGACGCTGTGCCGCCGACAAAGGACGCTGGCTGTCCAGCTGCCCTACCGGGGCTCGGGCGGCCCGCTGCACCTGCTCGTGGACAGCACGGGCATCAAGGTCCGGGGTGAAGGCGAATGGCATGCGCGCAAGCATGGTGGGGCGCGGCGACGTGTCTGGCGCAAGGTCCACCTGGCCATCGACGAGGCGACGATGGAGGTGCGGGCGGTCGAGTTCACCGGCAGCGGAACCGGCGACGCGCCCATGCTGCCCGGCCTGCTGTCGCAGATCCCCGCGGACGAGCCGATCGCATCCGTCACCGCCGATGGCGCCTATGATGGCCGCGCCTGCCGCGACGCCATCGCAGACCGTGGAGCGGAAGCGATCATCCCGCCCCGCCGAAACGCCAAGCCATGGAAGAAAAAGAGCCCTGGTGCGGGGGCGAGGAACGAGGCCCTTCGGGCCATCAAGCGCCTCGGCCGGACTATCTGGCGGAAGTGGACCGGCTACCACCGCCGCAGCCGCATCGAGACCAAGATGAACTGCATGAAGCTGCTGGGGCAGCGGCTGATGTCCCAAGACTTCGACCGTCAGACCGCCGAGCTCCAAGTCCGCATCGCCATCCTCAACCGCTTCACCGCACTCGGCATCCCCGTCACGCAGCCCGTCGGATGACGTCAAACGGGGAAGGGGAAAGTCCGACCGTCAGGAGATTTGCGCAACAAGGCCCCGCAAATCTGGATCGCTTCTTGCAACCTTTCGGACTGGCCTTAGGATGCCGTTTCCTGCGCGCTTGGCACTGCAGCGGGGATTGATCCCCGCGGTCGATCCACGGCATGTCACGCGACTTTCATGAATGTGGAGATCATGCGGACCGATCCCGACCCGGCACAGCGGCAGATCGAGCAAGAAGGCTCTCCCGGCCGGGGGATGAGCGGCGGGAAATTCTTGTGCGATACAGGAATCGTCATCATCGGACGCAACGAGGGGACACGGCTGAAACGCTGTCTGGCCTCGGTGTCCGGCCAAGCCGGCGCGGTCGTCTATGTCGACAGCGGCTCGACCGACGGCAGCCCGGATGCCGCCCGGCAGGCGGGTGTCGATGTTGTCGATCTGGACATGAGCCAGCCCTTCACCGCCGCCCGTGCCCGCAATGCCGGCTTTGCCCGGCTGATGGTGCTGCGCCCCGGGACAAGGGTCGTTCAGTTCGTGGATGGTGATTGCGAGCTTCATCCCGGCTGGCTCGGCACGGCATACCGGTTCCTGCAGCAGCATCCCGACGTGGCGGTGGTTAGCGGCCGCCTGCGCGAGCGTTTTCCCGAGGCCTCGGTCTATAACCGCCTGGCCGATGCCGAATGGCAGGCTCCCCTGGGCGAGGCGCGTGCCTGCGGCGGCAATGCCATGATGCGTGCGCAGCCGTTCCAGGATCAGGGCGGCTTCAATCCAGCCCTGATCGCCGGCGAGGAACCCGAGCTTTGCGTGCGGCTGCGCAAGGCGGGATGGAGGATCTGGCGTCTGGACGCCGAGATGGGTCTGCATGATGCGGCGATGACCCGGTTCGGGCAGTGGTGGCGCCGCGCAAAGCGGTCAGGCCATGCAGCCGCCGAGGGGGCCGCGATGCATGGATCGGCTCCCGAGCGCCACAAGCTGGCCGAGACCCGGCGCGCGCTGATCTGGGGGCTGGGGCTGCCTCTGCTGGTGTTCGTGGGGTGGCTGGTCACGCCCTGGGCGGCGCTGCTGCTGCTGGCCTGGCCCTTGCAGGTGCTGCGGCTTCGGTTGCGTGGCGAGCCCTGGGAGCGGGCGCTGTTCCTGACCCTGGCAAAGTTCCCCGAAGCCCAGGGCGTGCTGAGATATGCCTGGCAA
>NZ_JACJFU010000025.1:0-35886 GCF_014164635.1 Paracoccus sp. MC1854
CCGAGCCGAGCTAGGAAAGGTGCGAGCCAAGCCTCATAGGCAGCCCGCCAGTGGCTTGTGGTTGCTCTCATCACGGCACCTCCCGTGAGCACCACCCCGAACTACCACAAAACCTGGCAGAGTAGTGCTAAGCCGATACTTGCAGCGAAAGGCCACCCTTCGATTGCTCTGGATCGTCGGCTCCGGGCTTCTGGCAACTGCGGCTTATTACTTCAGCACCGTGGGCCTGCCAGACCACTGGTGGCCAATCGCCTTTGTAGCCGTTGGCAGCTGCCTACCGACGCTCGCGGCCTGCATGACATTCAGCGGCTGGGTGCTCGCTGGCGGGTCCAAGAAGCAGTGACCGGCCTTGCACGGCCTCTTTGCCCAACTCTACTACCAGAGCGAGTTTCTGCGCATATTCACCTGAAGCCCCATGTTTTAACTCGGTTGTATCGAGACGGAGGTTGCGGATATATATATATATATCTCGAACGCGTGTTCCTGCATAAGAAACCACATCCGAAGCGGGGCTCACTGATCTGCCCCGGTCCAACGCCTTTTGCCTTCCGGCCCGGTGCCTCTCTCGCGCAGACTGACGCTTTCCAGCTCCCGCGACAGGTCGGTGATCTTGTGGACCACCAGATGGACGACCTCGCGCTGGACGCGGGCCGTCACGGCGATTAGGGGGTGCCAAGGAAGATGCGGCGATGGGCCTCGAAGACCTTCGTCCAAACCACGAGATTGGCGATGCCGGTCTCGTCCTCGAGGGTGAGGAAGAGGACGCCCTTCGCAGCCCCCGGGCGCTGGCGGACGAGGACGATGCCGGCGGTCTCGAGCCACTGGCCGTTGCGGGCGCTCATGGCCTCAGTTCAGGGGATGATCCCGCGCCGGCGCAGGTCCCCGCGCAGGAAGGCCACGAGGTGGTCGCGCACGGAGAGGCCAGTGCGGGCTTAGGCCTCGACGACCTTGCGGCTGCGGCGCATAGGTTGAAGGAACGCCAAGTCTCCAGCTGGATGCCGGGTCAGAGCCGGTCGGGCGCAATGGGTGGTCATATCGGGCGTGTGCATCAATCTGCGGAATGCCACCGAACCCTTGCAGGATCCGTTCGGGATGCTGTCCGCTGCGGCCGGAGGACACGCTTCCGCTCATCTTCCAGCCGGAGAACTCCAGCCTCGAACGATCCGGCTTCAGGACTCAGCATCATCCATGTGGTGGGCCTTCATGACGGCCGCTTTCAAAGCCGCCTGAATTCCCGAGATGAAACCTGCAGATCGCGCCGCATTGATGCCTGCAGCCGTGGTGCCTTCATAGGCAAGATAAGCCTCGATCATTTCGGGCGCTTGGCTGATCCGCCCGGCCAGAACCTGGGGCGCATCGCAGATCACTGCTTCGGCCGCACGCCAGGCGACAGCCTCTACAATGCCGTTGGCCCGCAGGAAGTCGGCCAGTGCCGTGGCAAGAAGTGCCGGATAAGCGGAGCCCGAACCAGGAACGGCGGTCATCAGGTCAAGATGGCTTTCCTGCTGCAACTCGTCTTCGCTGCCAATCGCCGACAGCAGCCATCTGACCGCCGCCCGATCCGCGTCGGTCACGCCCGAACCGGCGATCCAGGGGGAGTAGGATCGGCCAATCTCAGCTGCCGCATTCGGCATCGCCCTCACGATTCTTCCCCGGCAGGCAGCAAGCCGGGCAAGCCTTGTGCCGGCCATGAAGGACACCACCAGCCGGCCGGGCGCCATCAGCTTCAGCGCCGGCCAGTCCTGCGGCCGGACCGAGACCACCACGAGATCGCTGCACGCGACCAGATCGTCCACGTCCCGCGCCCATGTCACATCCGCATGGCCGTGGTAGTCTGCCCGGGGACCGCTGCGGTTCAGCAGCACCAGTTCGGTCGGCCTGAGCATCCCCCGCGCGAGAAGCTGTCCACCCAAGGCCGAACCCAGCCAGCCGGTCGCGCCGATGATGCCGACCCTCATGCCGCGGCCGCGCGGTCGTTCCACAAGGCCCAGAGCGCCAGCAGCGGCCCATCGCCGGACCGCATCGCGTGCAGGATGCCCGGCCGGTTGTAGAAAGAACCGCCGATGCCGGGCGAGAACCAGTCTCCGTCCTCCTGCCGGAACTCGCCGTCGGAGAGAACCAGGTAGGTTTCCTCGGGCGCGTGGTCGTGGTCGGGATAGCGCACATGCGGCGCCAGCAGCGACACGCCGATCCAGATGTCGTTGCGCTGCTCGATCCCGCCCGGCCCGACGAAGACGGCATTCGCGTGCGAGGTCGGGAAATTGGTGCTGGCCGTGTCGTTCGTGCCGCGAGGACGCCAATCGAGCGCCGGCTCGACCGCGCGGAAGGCTTGCGCCAAGGGGCCGAGATCAGGGTGGGCGGAGAGCGACCCAAGCATCGGATCGAGGTGCTCGCAGACGGGCTGGCGGCTGCCGGAAGACTTGCGCTGCGGCTCGACCCGCTCGGCGGCAGCGGCAATCCGGCGCAGTGATGCGCGGGCCTCCTCTCCCGGCGCGCGCTGCGCCAAGGCCGCCAGCGTGACGTCAAGAAACCGCTGCAGTTCCGGGCTGCGGGTGTTCGTCATCGTTCTCTCCTCCACTCTCATGCATCACATCAGGGACTGCTGCCGCTCCTGCCCATCCGGCCTCGGCCTCGCGCGCCATGCCGGACAGCCAGTCAAGGAACAGTTCGGCTACCTGCTTGGGCTTGCCCCGATGCGGCAGGACGACGTGATAGCCGTCGCTGGTCTGGGCGACATGGGGCGTCAGGCGCACCAGCCGCCGCTGTTCGATCAGATCCGGGATCAGCCGCGCCCATCCCAATGATATCCCCTGCCCCGCCAGCGCCGCATAAATGGAATCGGTGAAGGAACTGCAGACCATCTGGGCGCCGCGCCGGGGCATCTCGGCGCCGAAGGCCGACAGCCACGCTTCCCACCCCGTCCAGACGGGATCGTAGGACTGGTGCATGATCAGCGGGTGCCGGACAAGCTGGTCCAGATCGTCGATCGGCCCGTGCGCCTGCAGATAGTCAGGGCTGCAGATCGGATAAACCTCATCGCGGAACAGCAGGATCGAGCGGCCGTCCGGCCACAGCCCGTTCCCATAACGAATTGTAACATCCACCTCGCCGCGGCCGAGGTCCACCAGTTCGTCCTGCGCGACGATCCGCAGCTTGACGCCCGGATGCCCGCGGCTGAACCGCGAGATGCGCGGCAGCAGCCAGAAATGCGAGAAGCCGACCGAGGCCGAGATAACCAGTTCATCGGAGGCCGAGCTTTCGCTGACCTCGGCGATGGCGTCGGCCACCAGCGTCAGCGCGGTGCTGGCGGCATTCGCAAGCGTCCGGCCCTTTTCCGTCAGTTCGATGCGGCGGTGCAGGCGGCGGAACACCGGAAAGCCCAGCGTATCCTCCAGCAGGTGGATCTGGCGGCTGACGGCCGCCTGCGTCACCCCCAGTTCCCCCGCGGCGCGGGTGAAGCTGCGCAGCCGCGCCGCGGATTCGAACGTCACCAACGCGGTCAGCGGCGGCAGCCTGCGGCGCAATCCCGGCACGTTCCCGATCCCCCGACTGCGGCGATTCGCCGCCTTGCCATAACTTTGGATCATGCCATCAAGGATCATTATTGCAGTTGAGGGAAGCCCGCTTCTGGCGCCTAGGATGGCGGACAACAGGTCCAGCCTTCGCCAGAGGATTCCGATGCTCGACAAGTCCCCCTTTTCCACGATCTCGACGCTGCTCGACGAACGGGTCGAGGGGCGTTCCCTGCCCGCCGGGCTTTACACGCGCGAGGACGTGTTCCAGGCGGACCTTGAGGTGCTGTTCCGCAAGCACTGGATCTACATCGGCCCCGAATGCGACGTGCCCGAACCCGGCGACGCCGTGGCGATCGACATCGGCGGGTCGAGCCTGATCATGCTGCGCGACGACGACGGCGAGCTGCGGGTCTTCCACAACGTCTGCCGCCACCGCGGCGCGCGCATCCTCGATGCGGGCACGACCGTCGTGTCCAAGCTCGTCTGCCCCTATCACCAGTGGACCTATGAACTGACGGGCGAGCTTGCCCATGCCCCGCACATGGGCAAGGATTTCGACAAGACCTGCAACAGCCTCAGGCACGCGAACTTCCGCAACATCGGCGGGCTGATCCATGTCTGCCTGTCCGACGACCCGCCCGCCGACATCGCCGCACTGGAAGCCGTGGGGCGTGAACGGCTGCTGCCCTATGACCTGAAAAACACCCGCGTCGCCCACCAGACCGACCTGATCGAGAACGGCAACTGGAAGCTGACGATGGAGAACAACCGGGAATGCTATCACTGCTCGGCCAACCACCCCGAGCTTTGCGTGTCCTTCATCGACCTCGACTTCGGCTTCGACCCCGAAAGCCTCTCGCCCGAGGACCGCGAGACCGCCGACCGGCACGAGGCGATGTATGCGGCGCAGACCGCCGAGTGGGAGGCACAGGGCCATCCTTCCGCCGCCATCGAGCAACTGACGAACTGCGGCACCAACTTCCGCACCCAGCGGCTGATCATTTCCGGCGCGGGCGAATCGCAGACCCCCGACGCGACTGCGGCAGTGTCGAAGCTGCTGGGGATCGGGCGCAAGGATCTGGGCGATATGCACCTGTGGGGGCACAACAGCTGGCACCATTTCATGGGCGACCACATCATCACCGCGATGGTGATCCCGCTCGGGCCGGACAAGACGATGCTGCGGATGAAATGGCTGGTCCACAAGGACGCGGTCGAGGGCGTGGACTATGACTTCGACAAGCTGACCAGCGTCTGGATCGCCACGAACGAACAGGATGGCTCGCTGGTGGGACGGTCGCACGCGGGCGTGTCGGACCCGGCCTATGTGCCGGGGATGTATTCGCCCTTCACCGAGACCCAGTTGAACTGGTTCGCAGGCTGGTATGTGGACCGGATGCGCGCCCATGGATACTGAGGTGCAGGCTGCCGTGTCTTGCTGGTGGGACCCGGAGCTCGACGACCAGTTGCGCTGCGTCGCGGTTCATCAGGAAACCCATGACGTCCGCAGCTTCACCTTTGTCTCGCCCGCCGGAAAGCAGTTCCGCTTCGGCTCGGGGCAGTATTTCCTGTTCGATTTTCCCGTGGGGGATGCGGTCGAAAGCCGCTGCTACAGCATCTCCTCGCCCCCCACCCGGCCGGGCAGCTTCACCGTCACGGTCAAGCGCGTGGCAGGTGGCGTGGTATCGAACTGGCTGCATGACAACCTGACGCCCGGCGCCACCGTGCGGGCGCAGGGGCCGCGGGGAACGTTCCTGCGGCCGGTGGCCGAGACGCGGAAATACCTGTTCCTGTCGGGCGGCTCGGGGATCACCCCGGTCATGTCGATGCTGCGCGAGATCGCGGATACGGCCGAGGTTTCGGACGTGGTGTTCCTGCACGCGGGCCGGACGCCGCAGGACTTCGTCTTCCGCGAGGAACTCGCGTTGCTGGCAGCCCGGATCAAGGGGCTGCGGCTGTTCCTGCTGCCCGAGGCGCGGGGGGCCGAGCCGTCATGGCCTGGCCTCACGGCGCGCATCTCGGCGGAACTGATGGCGCTGGCGGTCCCCGACATGGCCGAGCGCGTGGTGATGTGCTGCGGACCCGCGCCCTTCATGGCCGCCGCACGGTCGATTGCAGCAAGCCTCGGCGTGCCGCCGGGCCGGTATCTGGAGGAAAGCTTCGACGCCGCCGTGCTGGAAGCGCCCTTGCCCGAGGTCACGCCGGCGACCCGGACCTTCAAGGTCCAGTTCGCCAAGCAGAACCGCACCATTGAGGTCGGGGCCGAGCAGACGGTGCTGTCCTGCGCCAAGAAGGCGGGCGTCCGCATCCCGTCCTCCTGCGCCAACGGCATCTGCGGCACCTGCAAGTCGCGGCTGGTCAGCGGCAGCGTGGACATGACGCACGGCGGCGGCATCCGCCAGCGCGAGATCGACGCGGGCCTGTTCCTGCCCTGCTGCTCGCGACCGCTCAGCGATCTGGTGATCGAGCGCTGAAAGGGCAGCCCGTCATGGGCGGGTTCTCTCCACGGGATGCGGCAACGGCCTGCCTTTTCCGGGCAGGCCGTTTTCTCAACTGCCCCCGGCGGCAACCTCCACGGCCCGCGTCATCGGCATCAGCCCGATGGCGCGGCCTGCCTGGTCCAGCACCGTCAGCCGGTCCACGCCTTCCGCCGACATCATGCGGATCGCCTCGCCCAGGTTGGCCCGGCCGGGGATGGCAGGCCCCTGCGCCTCGGCCGTCAGCGGCTGCATGACGGATGCGACCTGCACCACCTTGGCGCGGTCCACGTGCTGGACGAAGCTCGACACATAGTCGTCGGCGGGCTGCAGCACCATCTCCTGCCCCGTGCCCTCCTGGATGATGGAGCCATCGCGCAGCAGCGCGATCCGGTCGCCGATCCGCAGCGCCTCGTCGAAGTCGTGGGTGATGAAGATGATGGTCTTGCGGAACTCCTGCTGCAGGTCCAGCAGAACCGTCTGCATGTCATAGCGGATCAGCGGGTCCAGCGCCGAATATGCCTCGTCCATCAACAGGATCGGCGCGTCGTTGGCCAGCGCCCGGGCCAGCCCCACCCGCTGCTGCATGCCCCCTGACAACTGGTTGGGATAGCGTGTCTCGTAGCCGGCCAGCCCCACCCGCTCGATCCACCCCTTCGCGGTGCGGTGGCGGCGGTCCTCGGGGAGGCCCTGGATTTCCAGCCCGTAGGCCACGTTGTCAAGCACCGTGCGATGCGGCAGCAGGGCGAATTTCTGGAACACCATGGCCGTCTTGTGGCGGCGAAAGGCGCGCAGCTCGGCCTGCGTCATCGCCACCACGTCCTGCCCGTCGATCACGATCTCGCCCGCCGTGGGTTCGATCAGGCGGTTGATGTGGCGGATCAGGGTGGATTTGCCGGACCCGGACAGGCCCATGACGACCTGGATCGTGCCGGGCTGGACCGAGATGTTGATGTCGCGCAGGCCCAGCACATGGCGATGTCTCGCGTTCAGCTCTGTCTTGGTCATGCCGCGGCGGACGGCATCGACATGATCCAGCGAGCGGGCGCCGAAAATCTTGTAGAGATTGCGGATTTCGATCCCAGTGGGCTCAGACATTCCCGCCCTCGCGGTGTTTCTGCAGGCGGCGGCCGAATGCCTGGCTGATGCGGTCGAAGATGAAGGCGATGCCGACGATGGCGAAGCCGTTGAAAACGCCCAGCGTGAAATACTGGTTGGAAATCGCCCGCAGCACCGGCTGGCCCAGCCCCTGCACCCCGATCATCGAGGCGATGACGACCATGGCCAGCGCCATCATGATGGTCTGGTTGACGCCCGCCATGATCGTCGGCAGCGCCAGCGGCAACTGGACATTCCACAGCTTCTGCCATGCGGACGAGCCGAAGGCGTCCGCCGCCTCGATCACCTCGCGGTCCACCTCCCGCACGCCCAGGTTCGTCAGGCGCACGACGGGCGGCAGGGCATAGACGACAACGGCGATCATGCCGGCGACGCGGCCGATGCCAAGAAGCATCACGACCGGGATCAGGTAGACGAAGCTGGGCATGGTCTGCATCACGTCCAGCAGCGGGTTCATGGACGCCTGCGCCTGGCCCGACCGCGCCATCAGGATGCCCAGCGGGATGCCGACCGCGATGGCGATCAGCGTGCAGACAAGGATCATGGCGATCGTCCGCATCGTGTCTTCCCACATCCCGAAATAGCCGATCGCGGCCAGCGTCAGGACGCTTGCGGCGGTCAGCCGGACGCTGCGGCTGCCCAGCCACGCCAGCCCGCCCACGATCAGCAGCACCAGCGGCCAGGGCATCCCCAGCATCAGGCGTTCGGAAAAGATCAGCATCCGCCGCAGGGGATCGAAGAAGCCCTCGATCGCCGAGCCGTAGCTGCGCGTGAACTCGCGGAAGGCGTCGTCGATGACGCGCTTGAGGTTGCGAAGGGTTTCCTCGTTCATCTGGGGAAACCGGTTCATCCAGTCCGGCATGGCGGTCCTGCCCTGGTGCTTGCGGATGGGATCACATGGGCCGCGGGCAAAGCGGCCCGCGGCACCGGCTCAGGCGGTCAGAGCGCCGCCCTGATCTTCTCGGCGGCCTCGGGCGTCACCCAGGCTTCCCACAGTTCGGGCTGGGTGCGCAGGAACTCGCGCGCGCCATCCTCGCCGGTGGCCTGGTTGTCGGTCATCCAGGCGATCAGCCTGTTGACCGTGTCGTTCGACCAGGACCGGGTGTTGAGATAGTCCATCACCCCCTGCGGCGCACGTTCCGCGAAGTCCGAGGCGATCAGGGTATAGACCACGTCCGACTTCCAGTCGTTGGGCTTGGGGTCCGGGCAGTCGGCTTTCGAACTGCAGCGTTCCCATTCCGCGTCATCCAGCGGCACGCCGTGCTGCAGGCGGACCATTTCATACTTGCCCAGCAGCGCGGTCGGTTCCCAGTAGAAGGCGACGATGGGCTGCTGGTTCTCATAGGCCCTGGCGATCGCGCCATCCAGCCCGGCGGCCGAGCCGGTGTCCAGCAGGTTCCAGCCCATGTCCGCCGCGCCGTAGGCCTTGAACATCTGGGTGGTGACGATGGTGCCGCCCCAGCCTTCCTGCCCATTGTAGATCGCCCCCTTGTCAGGGTTCTCGGGGTCCGGGAACAGATCAGGATGCTTCAGCAATTCCGGGATCGTCAGGATCTCGGGGTGGGCATCCGCGATGTATTTCGGGATGAACCAGCCCTGCTGGCCGCCGTCGCTCAGCGCGTTGGCGCCATAGACGATCTTGCCGTCGGCGCGCGCCTGCTCGGTCAGGTCGGGCAGCAGGTTGATCCAGGCCTCGGGGACGACCTCGGGGCGGCCGCGCTCGATCAGCGAGGTGATCGAGGGCACGGTGTCGCCCGCCACGATCTCGGCGTTGCAGCCGTAGCCGTTGTTCAGGATGAACTGGTCCAGCGCCGCCAGCACCTCGGCGCTTTGCCAGTTCATGTTCGACAGCGACAGGTCGCCGCATTCTTCCTGGGCCAGCGCAGGGGCGCCGGCCAAGGCGGCGCCGAAGGCTGCCAGGGTCAGGATCTTCCGCATTCTCTCCTCCCGTCCAGAGCGTTGGTGGTGGCGTGCAGGCGGCTCTGGGGCGCCAGCAGCCTGCGCGGGGCCGGCCTCAGCCGGCGCCGCGTTTCACAGGAACCGGCTGCCCGTCCCCGTCGGGCCGACAGCCGAAGGGCGCAAGGAAGCGGGCCATCTCGCTGGGGGTGGCCTCGGTGCCGGTGTAGATGCGGACATAGGATGCGATGCGGGTCAGCCGGGTGGCGACCGTCTCGCGCGTCTGCATCGAGATATAGCCGATCTGGACCAGATAGATCGTGCGCGCCCGCACGTCGGCGTCGATCTCCTCATAGCCGAAGCCGCGCAGCATGACGCGCAGCGCCTCCATCCTCGTCTCGTCGGCGCGCTTGACGCGGCTCATGGTGTCGTCGGACTGCAAGGCCCAACTGCGAACGGCGAACTCGAAGCCGGCATCGAACTGTTCACCCACGATAAAGCAGGCCAACAGGTTCAGCGCCGCCTCGGCCGGGGTTTCGGCATAGGCTTCGGCAGCGGCGACGAAGCCGCGGGTGTTGGTCTGCTCCCATCGGTCCAGCAGGGCTTCCAGCAATTCCTCGCGGCTTTGGAAGAACCAGTAGAAGCTGGTGCGCGACAGGTTCAGCCGGTCGGACAGCACCTGGATGCGGACGCTGTCGACGCCCCCCTCGATCAGCGCCTGGTAGGCCGCTTCCAGCCACAACTCGCGCGAGCCGCGTTCCTTCAGGCGCTTGGCGGGGGGCGAACTCACATCCATGAATCGGATGATAGCGTCGGATGGCTATCTGACAACGAAAATTGTTCAGCCTCGAACATCGAATGTTCGGCATGATCGATTTTCTTGACAGGTGTGAACAGTGCTTCCACTCTGCCGTCGATATCCCTCCCGAGAGCGCGCCATGTCTAACGATCCGCTGCTTCAGCCCTTCACCCTCAGGCACCTGACGCTGAAGAATCGCTTGCTGCTGACCTCGCACGAGCCGGCCTATGGCGAGGACGGGCTGCCCAAGGACCGCTACCGCGCCTATCACGTCGAGCGAGCGAAAGGCGGGGTCGCGCTGACGATGACGGCGGGCTCGGCGGTGGTGGGGCCGGACAGCCCCCCCGCCTTCGGGAACCTGCTGCTTTACAAGGACGAGGTCGTGCCGTGGATGCGGCGACTTGTGGACGAATGCCATGACCACGGCGCCGCGGTGATGATCCAGGTCACGCACATGGGCCGCCGCACCCGCTGGGACCGGGGCGACTGGCTGCCGGTGGTAGGACCGTCGCATGAACGCGAGGCCGCGCATCGCGCCTTCCCCAAGCGGATTGAGGACTGGGACATCGCCCGCATCACCGCCCAATTCGCGGACGCGGCCGAACGGATGAAGGAAGCGGGCGTCGACGGGATCGAGCTGCAGGCCTACGGCCAGTTGCTCCAGCAGTTCTGGTCGCCCGGCATCAACGATCTCGACCCGCCCTATGGCGGCAGCCTCGACAACCGGCTGCGCTTTACCTTCGAGGTGCTGGACGCGGTGCGAAAGCGCGTCGGTCCAGATTTCATCGTCGGAATGCGGGTCGTCACCGACGAGCAGATGCAGGATGGCGTGACCAAGGACGAGGGGATCGAGATCGCCCACCGCCTGAAGGGCAGCGGGCAGGTCGATTTCCTGAACATCATCCGCGGCCATATCGACACCGATGCGGCGCTGACCGACATGATCCCGATCCAGGGGATGCCGTCCGCCCCGCATCTCGAATTCGCCGGGGAGATGCGGGCCTCGGCGCAGATGCCGACCTTCCACGCCGCCCGCATCCAGGACGTGGCCACGGCCCGCCATGCGGTCGCCGGCGGCCTTCTGGACATGGTCGGCATGACCCGCGCCCATATCGCCGACCCGCATATCGTCAGGAAGATGATGGCGGGACAGGAGGACCGCATCCGACCCTGCGTCGGCGCGAACTATTGCCTCGACCGCATCTACCAAGGCGGCATCGCGCTCTGCATCCACAACCCCGCCTCGGGGCGCGAGGAAACGATGCCCCACACGATCCCGCCCAGCCCGAAGCCGCGCCGGGTGACGGTCGTGGGCGCCGGTCCTGCCGGGCTCGAGGCGGCGCGGGTCGCGGCCGAGCGCGGCCATGCCGTCACTGTCTTCGAGGCCGCCGACCGGCCCGGCGGGCAGGTTCGGCTGGCCGCGCTGCAGCCCCGGCGGCGCGAGATGGAACAGATCGTCTCGTGGCGAATGGCGGAATGCGAACGGCTGGGCGTGACCTTCCGCTTCAACAGCTTTGCGGATGCGGCAGACGTGCTGGACAGCGCGCCGGATGTCGTGATCGTCGCCACGGGCGGGCTGCCCCATACCGAGGTTCTGGCGCAGGGCAACGAACTGGTCGTCTCGGCCTGGGACATCCTGTCGGGCGACGTGAAGCCCGGCGCGAACGTGCTGGTCTTCGACGACGCGGGCGACCATGCCGCCCTGCAGGCCGCGCAGGCCATCGTCGAAACGGGCGCCGAGGTCGAGGTCGTGACCCCCGACCGCACCTTCTCGCCCGAGATCATGGCAATGAACCTCGTCCCCTACATGCGCGCCTTGCAGAAGGGAAAGACGACCTTCACCGTCACCTGGCGGCTGCAACAGGTGAGCCGCGACGGCAACATGCTGCGCGCCACGCTGGGCAGCGACTACGGCGATTTCCGGCGCGAGCGGATCGTGGATCAGGTCGTCGTCAACCACGGCACCCGGCCGCTGGACGAGCTGTATTTCGACCTCAAGCCGCAGTCCTCGAATCTGGGAGAGGTCGATTACGACGCCCTGATCGCGGGGGGACCACAGCAGGTCGCCCGCAATCCTTCGGGCGGCTTCCAGCTCTACCGCATCGGTGACGCCGTCTCCGCCCGAAACACCCATGCCGCGATCTATGACGCGCTGCGCCTGGTGAAGGATCTCTGAGGATGGCATTTCCCCAACAGGCAAGGGTCGTCATCATCGGGCTTGGCGGCATCGTCGGCGCATCCGTCGCCCATCACCTGATCGCGCGCGGCTGGGACGACATCGTCGGCATCGACAAGTCGGGCATCCCGACCGACATCGGCTCGACCGCCCACGCCTCGGACTTCTGCTTCACCACCAGCCATGATTTCCTGAGCACCTGGACGTCGCTCTATTCCGCCGATTTCTACGAAAGGCTCGGCCATTACGCCCGGGTCGGCGGGATCGAGGTCGCGCGGAAGGGCGATGACGCCCGCATGAATGAACTAAAACGCAAGGTCGCCTCGGGCAAGGCCTTCGGCACCCGCGCCCGGATGATCTCGCCCGCCGAGGTCAAGGAACGCTTTCCGCTGATCGAGGAGGACGTGATCCAAGGGGCCTTGTGGGACCCTGATGCGGGGCTGGTCGTTCCCCGCTCGCAGACGGTGGCGGGCAAGCTGGTCGATCAGGGCGTGGCCTCGGGCAGGCTGCGGGCCTTCGCCAACACCCCCGCGACCGCGCTGGAGATCGAGGACGGCCGCATCCGCGGCGTCGTCACCCCGCGCGGCACCATCCGCGCCGACCTGGTGATCGTCTGCGCCGGCCTCTGGGGGCGGCTCATCGCCGGGATGGCGGGCGAGGACCTGCCGGTCTTCCCGGTGGACCACCCGCTGACCTTCTTCGGCCCCTTCAACCAGTTCGAGGGCACGGGCAAGGACATCGGCTATCCCTTGCTGCGCGACCAGGGCAACTCGGCCTACATGCGCGACACGGGCGACCCCACGACCGCCGAGGGCGGGCAGATCGAATGGGGCTACTACTACGACGCCGCGCCCCGCCTCTGCCATCCGCGCGAGATCCTGGAAAAGGAGTTCACGCGGCTGTCGCCCTCGCAGCGCGACCTCGACATCGAGGACCTGATGGAGCCCTTGGAGCGCGCCATCGAACTGACGCCCGTTCTGGGTGAGTTGGGCTATAACGAGGGCCATTCCTTCAACGGGCTGCTGCAGGCGACGACCGACGCGATGCCCTCGGTCGGGGAAAGCCGCAAGGTGCGGGGGCTATGGTATGCGGTCGCTGTCTGGGTCAAGGACGCCCCCGCCATCGGCAAGCTGCTGGCCGACTGGATCATCGACGGCCGCACCCATATCGACCACGCAAGCATCGACTATGCCCGGTTCAGCCCCCACCAGCTTGAGGCGGACTACATCACCGCCCGCTGCACCCAGACAGCGGTGGCGATCTACACCCCGCCAGTCCACCCGCGCGAGCCGTTCGAGGGCGGGCGCGACATCCGCCGCTCGCCCTTCCACCAGCGCGAGGTGGAGCTTGGCGGGTATTTCATGGAACTCGGCGGCTGGGAACGCGCTCATGGCTATGCCGCGAACGAGCATCTGCTGGAGAAATACGGCGACCGCGTCCCCGTCCGCGCGCATGAATGGGACAACCGCCACTTCTGGCGCGTCTCGAACGCCGAGCATCTGGAGATGAGCGAAAGCTGCGGCATCATCAACCTGTCCCATTTCCACATCACCGACATCTCGGGGCCGGATCATGTCGCACTGCTGGAATGGCTCTGCGCCGCCCGCATCGGGGGGGACGCGAATATCGGCAAGGGCATCTACACCCATTTCCTTGACGATCAGGGCAATATCCGCGCCGACCTGACCGTGCTGCGCTTGGCCGACCGCTGCCTGCTGGTCAACGGGGCAGATGCCGGTCCGCGCGACCTGACCTGTATGCGCCGCGTGGCGCAGGATCGCGGGCTGGACGTCACCCTGACCGACGCCTCCGAGGAGCGCATCACCATCGGCTTCTGGGGCCCCGAGGCCCGCGCGAAGCTGCAGAAGGTGGTGGAAGACCCCGCCGCGCTGGAACCCGAGGCCTTCCCCTTCGCCGCCCTCCGCCCGATCAGGATCGCGGGGTGCGAGGTCACGGCTTTCCGCATCTCCTATGTCGGGGAACGGGGGTGGGAACTGCACATGGCCTACGAGGACGGGCTGGCCGTCTGGGACGCCCTGCGCTCGACCGGCGCCATCGCGGTGGGGATCGAGACCTACGCCAACTCGCGCCGGATGGAGAAAAGCCTGCGGCTGCAGAACGCCGACCTGCGGACGGAATACAACCTGTTCGAGGCGGGACTGGCTCGGCCCAAGGTCAAGGAGGCCGATTTCCGCGGCAAGGCAAAGCATCTCGAATATGCCGCGCGGGATCACCAGCCGGCGATGCTCTGCACGCTGGTAATGACCGACAACATCGACGGCAACGGGATTGCCCGCTATCCCGTCGGAATCCTGCCGGTGCTGGACCCCGACATCGGCGAGACGCTGGTCGATGAGCTTGGCCGGCGGTCTTGGACGAGTTCCATCGCCTATGGCCCGACCATCGGCAGGAACATCGCCCTTGCCTACCTGCCCCGCTCCCACGCCCGGGAGTGCCGCAGGCTGGCGGTGGAATACATGGGCGAGACTTTCCCGGTCGAGGTGGCCACTGTCGGATACAAGGCGCTCTATAATCCCGATAATGAAAAGCCGCGAAGCTGAACCTCTATATCGCCGGTGATCCAGATCGCTGGAAATGGCGGACGTCGGTCCTAAACTGCAGCGTCTGGACCTCGGCGCGTTGATCCGCCCGGACATAGGGCCACCGACCCACTCGCTCCTGCTGCGGCGATTCCTCGGGAAGAGAACCAGTGCTTCGTCTTTGTGCAGGAAGCTGACGCTGGTCTGGCCCTTGCATTCGCTCTGCCTTTGCCCCGCGGATCAAGGCAGAGCGAACAGATGTAGCTGTCGAGTTCAGCACAGGAGCGCGCTCCTGTCAGCCGGCACGCTCTTCGTCAGCAGCCTCAAGGGGATCGGGCGCATCGATCTGCACGCTGTCCTCGACACCTCTGGCTCCTGAACCTTCGGCTTGCCTCATATGCCTCCAGGCAACCCAAGCGGGAGAATCTCTCTCTGCAGAGCCATAGAGGCAGCTTGCTGAACTCGTAGATGATGTTCGGCGTGGCCGGGAAACGTTCCCCCAATTGTTTCCCGATCCTCCTCTAGCAGGCTGCTGAAGAACTCGACCCTCGACGCTGTTTCCGGGACATGATTCATCCTCACTGCTGCGTTTGCGGAGGTGAGGATGCGCGGGACGGACAAGGTGACGGGATCGCTGTTCAGCTATGTCGACGTTGAGGAGCGCATCCCCGCCCGGCACCCGCTGCACAAGATCCGGCGGATCGTCAACGAGGCGCTAACCAGTCTCGATGGCGAGTTTGACCGGCTCTATGCGGTCGAGGGCCATCCCTCCATCGCGCCGGAGCGGTTGGCTCGCGCGCGAGCCTGCTCCAGATCCTGTTCTCGGTCCGCTCCGAGCGGCAGCTCATGGAGCAGATGCACTACAACCTGCTGTTTCGGTGGTTCGTCGGGCTCGGCATCAACGATCCGGTCTGGGTTCCGACAGTGTTTTTCAAGAACCGCGACCGGCTGCTAACCACCTATATCGCCCGCAAGTTCCTGGCGACGATCCTGGCCCACCGCGAGGTGGCGCCGCTGCTGTCGGATGAGCACTTCTCGGTCGACGGCACCCTGGTGAAGGCCTGGGCGTCGATGAAGAGCTTCCAGCCGAAGGCCGGGGGCGCGCCGCGCGATGAGGGCAGCGGACCGGGCGATCCGCCTTCCAGCCGCACCGCATATGCCCCCGACCAGCCGCAACCCGAGATCGAGACCACCTCGATGGCCCGCCCCGCCCGCCAGGATCGCAATGCCAAGATCGACTTCCGAGGCGAGAAGCGCTCGAACGCCACCCATGCCTCGACCACCGACCCCGAGGCGCGGCTCTACAAGAAGTCGCCAGGCGCGGGCGCGATGCTCTGCTTCATGGGGCACATGCTGATGGAGAATCGCAGTGGCCTGATCGTGCAGACGGACCCGACGCAGGCCGATGGCAAGGCCGAGCGCCGTGCCGCACTGGACATGATCCACCGCCACTCGCCCGGATCGACGCGTCGAACAGCTACGCACACATCTCGCGGACTCCATGGCAGCCTACAACTTCGCGCGCAGGCTCAAGACGCTGAGCGGCCTCACGCCCTACGAATACATCTGCAAGGTCTGGACTTCAGAGCCGGACAGATTCATCCTCAACCCGATCCACCAGATGCCGGGACTGAACACGTGGAAGATCTCCAGATCTGCGGGGCCGCTCCTCGATTCAGAGAACCCAGCTCTTGACGCTCTGGCGAGGTTTAGTTCAGCTACTGCACCGGTATGCGTGAGGGATCAAATTTGCTGCACATCTAGCTGCACAAGATGCTGCACGACAAGAATAAATACCGTTAGAAATCAATGTTCTGATTTGCGTTCAGATGGAGCGTGGAGCACTTCACCCGCTCCAGTCCTCTCCTTCTCGGTCACTGCAAGCTGTTGAAATGGCTTACCCCAGCGCGCCCTTCAACTCGCGCGCGGCGAAGTCGATGAACCGCCGCACCTTGGGGTCCTGCAACTCGCGGTGCGGCGTCAGCACGCCGAACTCAGCCGTGACAGGGGGGCTCCCGGGCAGCACCTCGACCAACCGCCCATCCGTCATCGCATCGGCCACCTCGTAGCGGGGCCGGTTGGCAATGCCCGCGCCGCCCAGCGCCCAGTTCAGCAAGACCTCGCCATCGTCAGAGTCGAAGGCCCCCGCGACGGCCAGCTTCCTTGGCCCCTCTGGCGTCTGCAGCATCCAGAAATACTCGGGCGAGCGTGGAAAGCGCAGCAATAGGCAGTTATGGCGCTTGAGGTCGTCAGGTGCCTCCGGAGTTCCATGCTGCTCAAGGTAGGAGGGCGCGGCCACCAGCACACGCGGGCAGTCCGCGATCTTGCGGCGGATCAGGGTCGAGTCCTCGGGCTGGCCCAGAAAGAAGGCGAGGTCGATCCCGTCCTCGACGATGTTCACCGTGCGATCGGACAGGCGCAGGCGCACCTGCACCTCGGGGTTTTCCGCAACGAAGCGCGGCACCAGCGGCGCGACCAGCCGCCGCCCTGCGCCCAAGGGAGCCGCCACACGCAGGGCTCCTTGAGGTGTGCCCGACAGGCTCGCCACCGCTGCCTCGGTCTCGTCCAGCGCCGCCAGCACCCGGCGGGCGTTCTCGTAAAGCACCTGCCCGATCTCGGTCGGCGTCAGGGTCCGCGTCGTGCGGTTCAGCAGCCGGGCCCCGAACTTCGCCTCGAGGTCGCGGATGCGGGTCGAGGCGGCGGCGGGCGACAGCCTCATGTCACGTCCTCCGGCCGTGATCGAGCCCAGCTCGACCACGCGCACGAAGACCCTGAGGCTTTCCAGATAGGACATCACGGCGTATTCTTTCGAAACGGCGTAAACTGTTCACGCGCGGCTGCGTTTTGTGCAAGCGCGAAGTTGCGCCATGCTGCGGGCCACCCACGCGAGGGCGTCACCCAAATGATCCGCTTCCTACTCAACGACACCGAAATCCGGCTGACTGAGGCCGGTCCCGGCGACACGCTGCTGGACTTCCTGCGTCTTGGCCGGGGCCTGACCGGCACCAAGGAGGGCTGCGCCGAGGGCGACTGCGGCGCCTGCACGGTGCTGGTCGGCCGCCTGCACGGTGGCGCGCTGGTCTATGAGCCGGTGAACGCCTGCATCCGCTTCCTCGCCGCCTGCCACCGCTGCCACGTCGTCACCATCGAGCATCTGCGCGGCGAGGGCGGCGGGCTGCACCCGATCCAGGCCGCGATGGTCGAGCATCACGGCAGCCAGTGCGGCTTCTGCACGCCAGGCTTTGTCATGGCGCTTTACGGGCTGTGGATGACGCATGAGAGCCCGGACGTGGTGCAGATCGAGACCGCGCTGCAGGGAAACCTGTGCCGCTGCACGGGTTATGAGCCGATTGTCAAGGCGGCGCTAGCCGCGGGCCGCGCGGGCGGGCAGTTGGGGGATTTCCTTGTGGCCCAGCGCGCCGAGGTCACGGCGAAGCTGTCCGCCATGCCCGTGGGCGCCGAGGTCGGCCGGGGCGAGGAACGCGCCATCCTGCCCGCCGACACGGACGAGCTGGCCCGCGTGCTGGTCCGGCACCCGCAGGCCACCATCGTCGCGGGAGCGACCGACGTGGGGCTGTGGGTGACGAAGCAGTTCCGCCCGATCTCTCCGGCCGTGTTCATCGGCCACCTGATGAAAGGGATCGAGGTCGACGCGGAGGAGATCCGCATCGGCGCGGGCGTGACCTATTCCGAGTTCGCCCCCGTGATCGACGACCATTTCCCCGAGGTCGAGGACTATGTCCTCCGCATCGGCGGCTGGCAGATTAGGAACGCGGGCACCATTGGCGGCAACATCGCCAACGGCTCGCCCATCGGGGAAACGCCGCCGCTGCTGATCGCGCTGGGCGCGCGGATCGTCCTTCGGCTTGGCGACGCGCGGCGCGAGTTGCCGCTGGAGGCGTTCTTCCTCGACTACGGCCGCCAGGACCGCCGACCGGGCGAGTTCGTGGAAACCGTGGTCATCCCCCTCAAGGGCAAGGCGATGATCGCCGCCTACAAGATGTCGAAGCGCCAGTCCGCCGACATCTCGGCCATCTCTGCGGGCTTCCGCATCCAGGTCGAGAACGGCACCATCACCCGCGCCCGCGTCGCCTTCGGCGGCCTGGCCGGCATCCCTGCGCGCGCGGCCAAGGCCGAGGCCGCGCTGGAAGGCCAGCCCTTCACCGCCGCCAGCTTCGAGGCCGCGGCCCGTGCCGTGAAGGGCGACTTCACCCCGCTCACCGACTTCCGGGCAACCGCCGACTATCGCCACGCGGTCGCCGCCAACTTCTTCCGCCGGTTCTGGCTGGAGAACTCGGGGCAAGATGTCCCGGTTCGCCTGAACCGCGCCGTGGGGGAATAAGCCATGAAGCACGAGACGCTGTCCCCGCCCGTCACGCCCGAGACGCGGCATGAATCGGCGGAAAAGCACGTCACCGGCCGGGCGGATTACACCGACGACCTGGTGCTGCCGCAGGGGGCGCTGCACGCCTATCTCGGCCTGTCCACCGTCACGCATGGGCGCATCCGGTCGATGGACCTCGACGCGGTGCGCGCCGCGCCGGGCGTCATCGACGTGCTGACCGCCGCCGACATCCCCGGCCAGAACGACGTCAGCCCCATCGGCAGGAACGACGACCCGATCCTTGCGGATGGCAAGGTCATGTTCCACGGCCAGCCGGTCTTTGCCGTGATCGCCGAGACACGCGAACATGCCCGCCGCGCGGCCCGGCTGGCGAAGATCGACTATGAGCCCCTGCCCCATGTGCTGGACCCCGTCGCCGCGCTGGATGCGGGCGGAGAGCTAGTTGTCCCCGGCATGACCCTGCGCCGGGGCGACCCTCAGGCGGCGCTGCCGAAAGCGCCGCGCCGGATCGACGGGCGCTTCACCATCGGTGGGCAGGACCACTTCTACCTTGAGGGTCAGATCGCGCTGGCGATCCCGGGCGAAGATGATGAGGTGGTGATCTTCACCTCGACCCAGCATCCGACCGAGGTGCAGCACATGGTCGCCCATGCGCTGGGCGTGCCCGCGAATGCGGTCGTCGTGAACGTGCGCCGGATGGGCGGCGGGTTCGGCGGCAAGGAAACGCAGATGAACCTGTTCTGCTGCGTGGCCGCCATCGCCGCGAAGAAATGGCATCGCGCCGTCAAGCTGCGCCCTGACCGGGACGACGACATGATCGCCACCGGCAAGCGGCATGACTTCGTGGTGGACTACAGCGTCGGCTTCGACGACGCGGGGCACATCCTCGCCGTCAAGGGCGACTGGTATGCCCGCTGCGGCTTTTCGGCCGACCTCAGCATGGCCGTCACCGACCGGGCGCTGTTCCATGCCGACAACGCCTATTTCTACCCCGAGGTCGAGGTCCGCTCGCATCCCCTGCGGACGAACACGGTGTCGAACACCGCCTTCCGCGGCTTCGGCGGCCCACAGGGCGTGATCGTGGCGGAACGGATCATCGAGGAAATCGCCTATGCCACAAGCCAGGACACGCTGGCCGTCCGCAAGGCGAACCTTTACCGGAACGGCCAGTTGACCCCCTATCATCAGCCGGTCGAGGACATGGTCCTGCCGCGCCTGTTCACGGAGCTTGAGGAGTCCTGCGACTATGCCCGCCGCCGTCAGGCGGTGCTGGACTGGAACGCCCGAATGCAGGCGGCGGGCGGGCCGATCCGCAAGGGCATCGCGCTGACCCCGGTCAAGTTCGGCATCAGCTTCACCGCCACGCATTTCAACCAGGCGGGGGCGCTGATCCACATCTACACCGACGGCTCGATCCAGTTGAACCACGGCGGCTGCGAGATGGGCCAAGGGTTGCACACCAAGATTGCCCAGATCGTGGCCGAGGCGTTTTCCGTGGGCCTCGACCGCATCAAGGTCACCAAGACCACGACCGAGAAGGTGCCGAACACCTCGGCCACGGCGGCCTCTTCAGGCACCGACCTGAACGGCATGGCGGCTCTGGACGCGGCCAACCAGATCAAGGCACGTCTGGTCGATTTCCTCTGCACCGCCAAGGACGCCACGCCGGACGAAATCCGCTTCGTCCCCGACCACATCGTCGTCCGCGACGAGACGATCCCCTTCAGCAAGGTCATCGAGACGGCCTATCTGGCCCGCGTCCAGCTTTGGGCGGCGGGCTTCTATGCCACGCCCAAGATCCACTGGAACCGGGCCGAAGGGCGCGGGCGGCCCTTTTACTACTTCGCCTATGGCGCGGCCTGCTCCGAGGTTTCGGTGGACACCCTGACCGGCGAATACGTGATCGAGCGGGCGGACGTGCTGCATGACGTGGGCCGGTCCATCAACCCGGCGCTGGACAAGGGCCAGGTCGAGGGCGCCTTCGTGCAGGGCACCGGCTGGCTGACCAGCGAGGAACTTTGGTGGGACAAGGAGGGCCGGCTGCGGACCCATGCGCCCTCGACCTACAAGATCCCGCTCGCGTCGGACCGGCCCAAGCTCTTCAACGTGAAGCTGGCCGAGTGGTCGGTGAACAAGGAGCGCACGGTCAAGCGGTCCAAGGCCGTGGGTGAGCCGCCCTTCATGCTGGGCATCTCGGTCTTCGAGGCGATCGGCCATGCCGTCGCCTCGGTCGCGGATTACCGCGAATGTCCGCGTCTGGACGCCCCCGCCACGCCGGAACGGGTGTTGATGGCCGTCGAACGGCTGCGGGGCGGGCCACTGGCCCTGAGCGGCGGATGATCCGCGTCCGCATCACGGGCGCGCGCGGTTCGACCCCGCGCGAGCAAGGGGCCGAAATGTTCGTTGGCACGGACGCCGTCACCGGCACCATCGGCGGCGGGCAGTTGGAATACCTCGCCATCGACCGCGCGCGGCAGATGCTGGCGCGGGGCGAGGAGTGCGCGGTGATGGACGTCCCGCTCGGCCCCGAGATCGGCCAGTGCTGCGGAGGGCGGGTGGAACTGACGCTGGACCGTGAACCGGCCAGCCCAGCGCCGCCAAAGCCCTCGGTGCTGATCTTCGGCGCGGGCCATGTGGGGCGCGCACTTGCCCGCGCCATGCTGCCGCTTCCGGTAAAGCTGCGCCTGATCGACCAGCGCCCGGCCGAATTGGCGCTGGCGGACGTGCCGGGGGAACTGACCCCCCTGCCCGAGGCCGAGGTGCGCCGCGCGCCCGCGCGTTCGGCCTATGTGATCCTGACCCATGACCACGCGCTGGATTTCCTGATCGCGGCCGAGGCGCTGGCGCGGGGCGATGCTGCTTATGTCGGCATGATCGGCAGCGCGACCAAGCGCGCGACCTTCTCGCGCTTTGCCAAGGCGCGCGGTATCGACCCCGCGCCGTTGACCTGCCCCATCGGCGGCCTTGTCCGTGACAAGCGCCCCGAAGTCATCTCCGCCTTCACGGCGGCCGAGATCATGGCTACCCTGCTGGCGCGCCACCCGGCCCACGCAACCGCCTGAAACGAAAGCCCCCGATGACCAAGACCCTTCTGCGCGGCCGCGTGCTGAGCTTCCATGCCGATCCCGCCGAGACCGAGAACAGTCACCACTTTTGGGATAACGGCGCAATCCTGATCGAGAACGGCTGCATCCTTTCGGTGGGCGACTACGCCGACACCAAGGACCCCGAGGCGCAGGAAATCGACCATCGCCCCTACATCATCATGGCGGGCTTCGTCGATCCGCACATCCATTTCCCGCAGGTGCAGGTCGTGGCCGCTTGGGCCGCGCAGCTTCTGGACTGGCTGAACGACCACACCTTCCCCATCGAGGCGCAATACCGCGACCCCATCCATGCCGCCCGCATGGCCGAAGCCTTCCTCGATCAGTTGATCCTGAACGGCACCACCGCGGCCAGCGCCTTCTGTTCCGTCCACCGCGAAAGCGCCGAGGCGCTGTTTGCGGCCGCTGAAAAACGGGGCATGGCGATGCTGGCCGGCAAGGTCATGATGGACCGCAACGCGCCCGAAGCGGTGCTGGACACCGCGCAGGCCTCCTATGACGACAGCCGCGCGCTGATCGACTGTTGGCACAGGCGCGGGCGGCTGGAATATGTGATCACGCCGCGCTTTGCGATCACCTCGACGCCCGAGCAGTTGCGCGCCGCCGGGACTCTCGCTGCCGAGAACCCCGACCTCGCGATTCAGACCCACCTGAACGAGAACCGCGCCGAGATCGAGCTGACCATGCAGCTTTACCCCAAGGCGCAGGATTACCTCGACATCTACGACCGCTTCGGCCTTCTGGGTCCGCGCAGCCTGATGGGCCACGCAATCCACATGAACGACCGCGAAATCGCACGGATGGCGGAGACCGGCACAAGGGCGATCCATTGCCCGACCTCGAACCTGTTCCTCGGATCGGGGCTGTTCGACGACCGGGGGATGCGGGATGCGGGCGTCGTCACCGGGGTTGCCACCGACATCGGCGGCGGCACAAGCTGGTCGATGCTGGCAACGCTGGCCGAGGCCTACAAGATCGCCCAGATGCGCGGCCAGAGGATGCATCCCTTCGCGGCCTTCCACTGGGCCACGCGCGGCAATGCCATTGCGCTGGGAATCGATGACCGGGTCGGCAGCGTTCAGCCCGGTCGATATGCCGATCTCGTGGTGCTGGACCCCCGCGCTACTGAAGCCATGCGGCTGCGTCATGACAAGGTGGACTCGCTGATGCAGGAATTGTTCATCCTGCAGGTCATGGGCGACGATCGGGCGGTGGTGGAAACCTATGTCGCGGGCCGGCCGATGAAGGCGAGTCTGGCGAACTGACCAGCCGCATCGGCGGAACGTCACGCGATCGTGGACGAAAGCCGCACGGGACGCCTAAGCTTCAGGCAGACAACGGCGCCCGCAGGCGCCCCCTGAAAGGACGCCCGCCATGAATGCTCCCTTTACGCAGCCGTCGTTCCGCGACTCGGTCGACCGGATGTTCACCCAGGCCGCGAGCCTGATGGACCTCGCGCCGGGGCTGGAGGAGAAGATCCGCGTCTGCAACTCGACCTATGTCGTCCGCTTCGGGGTGCGGCTGCGGGGCGAGATCCACACCTTCACCGGCTACCGTTCCGTCCATTCCGAACACCACGAGCCGGTCAAGGGCGGCATCCGCTACTCGCTTGGGGTCAACCAGGACGAGGTCGAGGCGCTGGCCGCGCTGATGAGCTACAAATGCGCGTTGGTCGAACTGCCCTTCGGCGGCTCCAAGGGCGGGCTGACCGTGGACCCCCGCGCGTGGGAGCCGAACGAGCTGGAACAGATCACCCGCCGCTTCACCTATGAGCTGTCGCGGCGGCGGCTGATCTCTCCCAGCCAGAACGTGCCGGCGCCGGACATGGGCACGGGCGAGCGCGAGATGGCCTGGATGGCCGACGCCTACAAGCGCCTGCACCCCGAGGACATCAACGCCCGCGCCAGCGTCACCGGCAAACCGCTGCGGCTGGGGGGTATCGCGGGCAGGGTCGAGGCGACGGGCCGTGGTGTCCAGTATGCGCTGCGCGAGGTCTTCCGCACGCCCGAGGTGCTGGAACGCGCGGGGCTGTCGGGTTCGTTGGAAGGGCAGCGCGTCGTCGTGCAGGGCCTGGGCAACGTGGGCTTCCATGCGGCGAAGTTCCTGTCCACCGAGGACGGCGCGAAGATCATCGCCGTGGCCGAGCGCGACGGCGCGGTGATGAACCCGGACGGCCTGAACATCGCCGACCTGCAATCGCACATGCACGCGACCGGCGGGGTCAAGGACTTCCCCGGCGCAAGCTTCGAAGCGGATTCGGTCAAAGCGCTGGAACTGGACTGCGACATCCTGATCCCTGCGGCGATGGAAGGGGTGATCCACGCCGGAAACGCCGACCGCATCCATGCGCGGCTGGTGGTCGAGGCCGCAAACGGTCCCATCACCGCCGAGGGCGACGAGATCCTGCGCCAGCGCGGCACCGTCATCCTGCCCGACCTTTACGCCAACGCCGGCGGCGTCACCGTCAGCTATTTCGAATGGGTGAAGAACCTGCAGCAGATCAGCTTCGGCCGGCTGGAACGGCGGCAGGAGGAAGCCCGCCACGCCCTGCTGGTCGAGGAACTGGAACGCCTCTCCGCCCACACGGGGCTGGGCTGGACGCTGTCCGAGGGCTTCAAGCAGAAATACCTGCGCGGTGCGGACGAACTGGAACTGGTGCGCTCGGGGCTGGACGACACCATGCGCACCGCCTTCCAGCAGATGGCGACCGTGCAGGCCGAGGACTCGCGCGTGCCCGACCTGCGGACCGCTGCCTACATCGTGGCGATCCGTCGCATCGCCACCAGCTACGGCGCGCTGGGGCTGTAGGCGGCGCATCGGGTCGGCACGGCAGCCTGGGGGCTGTCTGCCTCCGTCGCTGTTCCGGCGATTCTTCCGAGGATATCTGAAACTGTCCAAAACCGGGGGCAAAGTCGGATCAGGGTGGAAAGACCCCCCGGGAGCGTTGCGCGAGGATGGGCTGCGAGTCGTGAAATCCGGCGCCGACGCGGCTGGCTTGCGTTCCGCGCAGGCGCCGCTATGCTTGACGCCGACGCTCGTTGGGGCGCCCCGCGCGGGGCTGAGATGTGCAAGGCACAGCACCCATCGAACCTGATCCGGGTCATGCCGGCGAAGGGAACGGGCCATGCCGCGCAACTGCGGCTGCCATGTCCCCCTTTGCCGGCCATCGTTGGGGGAAGACATGGCGATCGCGCTGACCATCGCGGGGTCTGACAGCGGTGGCGGGGCCGGTATCCAGGCCGATCTCAAGACATTCTCGGCGCTGGGCGTTTATGGCGCCAGCGTCCTGACCGCGATCACCGCGCAGAACACCCGCACCGTGACCCGCGTGGAAGGCGTTTCTCCGCAGATGATCCGCGCCCAGATCGAGGCCGTCTTCGACGACCTGGACATCGGCGCGGTGAAGATCGGGATGCTGGGGACCGCGGCCTCTACAAGGGCCGTGGCCGAGGCGCTGGAAGGGCGCAGGCTGCCGCTGGTCCTCGATCCGGTGATGATCGCCAAATCGGGCGACCGGCTGATCGAGGATGACGCCATCGCCGCCCTGCGCGATCTGCTGATGCCGCGCGCCACGGTCCTGACCCCAAACCTGCCGGAAGCCGCGCGGCTGCTGGGCCGCACCGTGGCCGGGGACACGACCGAGGCCGAGGCGCAGGGACGGACGCTGTCTGCGCTGGGCAGCGAATGGGTGCTGATGAAGGGCGGTCATGCCGAGGGCGAGACCTGCACCGACCTGCTGGTCGGCCCCGAAACCCGCACCTTCACCGCGCCGCGCATCCGCACGAAGAACAGCCACGGCACCGGCTGCTCGCTGTCCTCGGCCATCGCGGCGGGGCTGGCGCTTGGCCGGCCGGTCCCCGAGGCCGTGGAACGCGCTCATCAGTGGTTGCAGGGCGCAATCGCCGCCGCGGACAGCCTGCGGGTGGGCAGCGGCCATGGTCCGGTGCATCACTTCCACGAATGGTGGACGGCGTGACCGGGCGCTTCACCATCCTTGGCGCCGGGGTCATGGGGCTGGCGGTCGCGACGGAACTCGCCTCTCGCGGTCATGCCGTTGCGCTGGTGGACCCGGCGCTCGGACCCGGCGGGCACGGCTGTTCCTGGTGGGCGGGCGGGATGCTCGCGCCCTTCTGCGAATTCGAAAGCGCCGAGGAGCCGGTCCTGCGCCATGGCCGGGCCGTTATCGACTGGTGGGAGAGCCACACGGGCGGCGTTACCCGAAACGGCACGCTTGTGGTGGCGCTGGGGCGCGACCGGGCGGAGCTGGACCGCTTCGCCCGCCGCACCGAGGGCTTCGAGGTTCTGGGCGCCGACCGCATCGCCGGACTGGAACCCGATCTGGGCGACCGCTTCGACCGCGCCCTGTTCTTTGCGGCCGAGGCGCATCTGGACCCGCGCGCCGCCATGGCCGCGCTGCAGTCCGGCCTGATGGCGCGGGGCATTGCCGTCGCGGCGGAACTGCCCGGGGACGCGGGCGAGGTCATCGACTGCCGCGGCCTTTCCGCCCGCGACATCCTGCCGGACCTGCGCGGGGTCCGGGGCGAGATGCTGGTGCTGCGCTGCCCCGAGGTGAAACTGTCGCGGCCCGTCCGGCTTTTGCATCCGCGCGTTCCCATCTATCTTGTTCCCCGCGGCGACGGAGTCTTCATGCTGGGGGCAACGATGATCGAAAGCGACCGGCGCGGCGTCGTGACCGCGCGCTCGGTGCTGGAACTGCTCAGCGCGGCTTATGCGCTGAACCCGGCCTTCGGCGAGGCCGAGATCCTCGAACTGGGCGCTGATGCGCGCCCGGCGTTCCCCGACAACCTTCCCCGCATCGGCCGTGCCGATGGCCGCCTTTACGCCAATGGCCTTTACCGCCACGGCTATCTGCTTGCGCCCTCGGTCGCCCGGCAGCTTGCCGACCATATCGAGACGGGCGAGAAACCGGAGTTCTGGCATGAAACTGACGATCAACGGTGAAACGAAAGAGATCGAGGCGGCCACCGTCGCCGAGGCGCTGGCCGTGCTGGACCTGGGCGATGCAAGGGTCGCGACGGCGCTGAACGGGCAGTTCGTCCCAGCGGACGCACGACCGGGGACGGAACTGTCGCCCGGCGACACGCTTGAGATCCTGTCGCCGATGCAGGGAGGCTGAGATGCCGGTCTTCTACGGCAAGTCCATATCCTCGCCGATGATGCTGGGCACCGCGCAGTATCCCAGCCCGGCGATCCTGGCCGCGGCCTTCAGCGCCTCTGGCGCAGGCGTCGCCACCGTCTCGCTGCGCCGGGAATCGGGCGGGGGGCAGGACTTCCTGCGCCTGATCGAGAAACTGGATGTCGCGCTTCTGCCGAACACCGCGGGCTGCCACACGGTGAAGGAAGCCGTGACCACCGCCCAGATGGCGCGCGAACTGTTGCGGACGAACTGGATCAAGCTCGAGGTCATCGGCCATGACGACCTGCTGGCCCCCGATGTCTTCGCACTGGTCGAGGCCGCGCGGGAACTGTCCTCTCAGGGCTTCAGGGTCTTCCCTTATTGCACCGAGGACCTGTCGGTCTGCGACCGGCTTCTGCGCGCCGGATGCGAGGTGCTGATGCCCTGGGGGGCGCCCATCGGCTCGGGGCTGGGGCTGAACAACCCGCTCGGCCTGCGGGCGCTGCGGGCGGCCTTCCCGGACGTGCCGCTGGTGATCGACGCCGGCATCGGGCGGCCGAGCCACGCGGCGGCGGCCATGGAGATGGGCTTCGACGCGGTGCTGCTGAACACCGCCGTCGCCAAGGCGGGCGACCCGGTGACGATGGCCCACGCGATGGCGCAGGCGCTCGATGCCGGCCGCGCGGCCTTCCTTGCCGACCCGATTGACGAGCGCGAGATGGCGACGCCCTCGACGCCCCTGATCGGCAAGGCGTTCCTGCAGTGATGCAAGGGTTGCCGCCCTTCTATCCGATCTTCGATTCCGCCGAGTGGATTGCGCGGGCGCTGGCGGTGGGCACGCGCATGGTCCAGCTTCGCATCAAGGATGCACCCGAGGATGCGCTGCGGGCCGAGATCGCGTCGGCGCGCGACCATGCCCGCACGGCGGGGGCGATCCTTGTCGTCAACGATCACTGGCGGTTGGCCATCGAGCTTGGCTGCGACTGGCTGCATCTGGGGCAGGAGGATCTGGACGAAGCCGACCTGCCCGCGATCCGCGCCGCCGGGCTGCGGCTGGGCCTGTCCACCCATGACGATGCCGAGCTTGATCGCGCCCTGTCGCTGCGGCCCGATTATGTCGCGCTCGGCCCGGTCTGGCCCACGATCCTGAAGAAGATGCCATGGGCGCCGCAGGGGCTGGACCGCGTGGCGGAATGGAAGCGACGGGTGGGCGACGTGCCGCTGGTCGCCATTGGCGGCTTGACCCCCGAACGGGGCCGGGCGGCGCTGGATGCCGGGGCGGATGTCGTCTCGGCGGTGACGGACATCACGCTGAATCCTGATCCCGACATGCGGATGCGGGAATGGCTGAGGGCGGTGGCATGAGCGCGGGCGCGCCCCAAGACGGGGGTTTCACACACCCCCTCGGGCCTGACGGCCCCTTCCTCGCTGAGAACAGTCCACCGGACTGTTCTCCGGGCGCTCGGAACCCCCGTGGGATACTTCTCGAAGAAGAACGGCATCTGCGCCAGATGATCCTGCCCGAGGTGGGCGAGGCGGGACAGGCGCGGCTGCGAGGCGCGCGGCTTCTCGTTGTCGGCGCGGGCGGGCTCGGATCGCCGGCGATCATGTATCTGGCGGGTGCAGGCGTGGGGGCGCTGACCATCGTCGATCCCGACGTGGTCGAGACGACCAACCTGCACCGCCAGCCGATCCATGCCGGACGGGTCGGGTGGAACAAGGCCGACTCGGCGCGGGCCTTCGTCGCGGCGCTCGATCCCGGCGTGTCCGTGACGCCTGTGCTGCAGATGCTGAGGCCTGCGAACGCCGCGGCGCTGGTCGCCGGCATGGATGTTGTGCTGGACTGCGGCGACAGCTTTGCGATGAGCTACATCCTCTCGGACGCCTGCATGGCGGCGGGGGTGCCGCTGATCTCGGCATCGGCGCTGGGGCTGACGGGCTATTGCGGCGGCTTCTGCGGCGGGACGCCGAGCCTGCGTGCGGTGTTCCCCGACCTGCCCGAGCGGGCGGCGACCTGCGCGACCGCCGGTGTGCTTGGCCCCATTGTCGGGATGCTGGGCACCACGCAGGCGCAGATGGCGCTAGCGGTGCTGCTGGGGCTGGAGCACTCGCCCCTGGGCCAACTGGTCACGCTGGGGACGGGCCTGCGCTGGGGCGGCTTCCGCTTCGACGGTGCGCCCGAGCCCGAGGGCGGCTTCCGCTTCATCGACACCAGCGACATCCGCGAGGGCGACTTCGTGCTGGAACTGCGCGGAGAGGACGAGGCCCCGACGCCCGTCCATCCCGCCGCCCTGCGCGCCGACCCCGCCGCCCCGCCGCAGCCGCCGGAAGGAACGCGCGCCGTCATCGCCTGCCGGTCGGGCCTGCGGGCATGGCGGGCGGCCCGCATCCTTGCGGCCTCGCATCCCGACATCGTCCTGATCGCCACCGGAGACCGCTGATGAAGCACCTTCTGACAGCCGCGCTGATGGTGCTGGCCACGCCTGCGCTGGCGCAGGACAGGCTGACGCTGATGCTCGACTGGTTCGTGAATCCCGACCACGCCCCCATCGTGATCGCGCAGGAACGCGGCTTCTTCACCGATGCCGGGCTTGAGGTCGAGATCGTTTCCCCCGCCGATCCTGCCGACCCGCCCAAGCTGGTGGCGGCGGGCCGCGCCGATCTGGGGATCAGCTACCAGCCGCAACTGCACCTTCAGGTGCATGAGGGACTGCCCTTGCGCCGCGTCGGCACCCTGATCGGGATGCCGCTGAACTGCCTGATGGTGCGCGCGGACGGGCCGGTTCAGGAAGTGACCGATCTCAAGGGCCGCAAGATCGGCTATTCGGTCGCCGGGGTCGAGCAGGCGCTGGTCTCGGCCCTGTTGGCGACCGAAGGCATGACGCTGGACGATGTCGAGATGGTCAACGTCAACTGGGCCCTGACCTCGGCGCTTCTGTCGGGGCAGGTGGACGCCACCATCGGCAGCTACCGCAATTTCGAGGTGACGCAGATGCGGCTGGCGGGCGGCGAGGGCCGCTGCCTGTTCCTTGAGGAAGAGGGCCTGCCTGCCTATGACGAACTGATCTTTCTGGCCAATCCCGAGCGCATGGACCTTGACCGGGTGAACCGCTTCCTGTCCGCCTTGGAACGCGGCACGCAGTTCATGCTGAACCACCCTGAGGAGGCGCGCGAGATCTTCGCGGACCACGCCCCCGACCTGTCGGACGAGCTGAACACCCAGGCGTGGGAGGACACCTTTGGCCGCTTCTCGCTGTCGCCTGCCGCGCTGGACCACGGCCGCTATCGCCGCTTCGAGCAGTTCCTGCTGGACGCCGGGCTGATCGACGAGGTCTGGCCGGTCGAGCGGCTCGCGCTCGATCCGGGGACGGCGGAATGACGTATTATGGCCGCAGCTTCGCCGCATGGCGCACATCGGCTGATGCGTGGGACGACTATGTGCGCCATCCCTTCGTGCAGGGCTTGGGCGACGGGACGCTGCCGCGCGACGCGTTCCTGCGCTATCTGGTGCAGGACTACCGCTTCCTGATCCACTTCAGCCGCGCCTGGGCCTTGGGCGCGGTCAAGGCGGGGACGCTGGCCGAGATGCGCGCCTGCATCGCCACGGTGGATGCGCTGGTCAACCACGAGATGCCGCTGCACATCCGTCTCTGCGCCGAGGCTGGCATTACGGCGGACCAGCTTGAGCGCACGCCCGAGGCGCCCGAAAATCTCGCCTATACGCGCTATGTGCTGGAAGCGGGCTACAGCGGCGATTTCCTCGACCTGCTGGCGGCGCTCGCGCCCTGCGTGCTGGGCTATGGCGAGATTGGCGCGCGGCTTGCCCGGGAAGGCGCGAACACCCCCTACCGCGACTGGATCGAGACCTATGCGGCCGAGGATTATCAGCGTACCTGCCGCGAGGTCGGAGCACTGATCGACGGTGCCGTGGCCGCACGTCTGGGTGATGCGCCCGAGACGCTGCCGCGCTGGGGCGGGCTGGCGGATCACTTCGCCACGGCAACGCGGCTCGAAGCGGCGTTCTGGGGGTTGGGTCGGGCATGACCCCGGCCACCCCGCGGGTCTCGGGCGAGGTGCCGGGGCTGTTCGGGCCGCTGGCGCTGGCGCTGGAACCAGGGCGGCTGACCTGCCTGCTGGGGGCCTCGGGCGTCGGCAAGTCCACGCTGCTGCGGCTGCTGGCCGGGCTGCCGACAGGGGTCGAATTCAGGGGCGAGGTCTCAACCGTCTCCTGCGCGCTGATGGGGCAGGACGCGGGGTTGTTTTCCTGGCTGACGGTCGCGCAGAACGTGGGCCTCGGCTCGCGCCTGCGGCGGCAGCGCGGCGATCCCGCCCGCGTCGCCACGCTGATCGAGGCCGTTGGGCTGGAAGGGTTGGAGGACCGCCTGCCCGCGCAGCTTTCAGGCGGCCAGCGGCAGCGGGTAGCGCTGGCCCGCACACTGGCCGAGGACCGGCCGCTGGTGCTGCTGGACGAGCCCTTCTCGGCGCTGGATGCGCGCCTGCGGCTTGAAACCGGCGACATGGCGGCGGCGCTGCTGCGGGACAGGACCGTGCTGATGGTCACGCATGACCCCCCCGAGGCCGCGCGCTTGGGCGACCGCATCGTGGTCATGACACCCGGGGGCCTGCACGACCACCCTGCCCCGCCCGGCCCCGTGCCGCGCCGCCACGACGCGCCCGAGGTGCTGGCCGCGCAGGCCACCCTGACGGACAGGCTGCTCGCATGAGGGCGCTGCTTGCCATTGCCGCCGCCCTGCTGCTGTGGGAGGGCTTCGTGCGCGTCACCGCCCTGCCCCCATACCTTCTGCCCGGACCACTTTCGGTCGGAACCGCCCTGTGGGAATCGCGCGCCGAGCTTGCCCCCGCGGCGATGCTGACGGCGTGGGAGACGGTGCTGGGTCTGGCGTTGGGCGCGACGCTCGGCATCGCCACGGCGGCGGCGATGGTGGCCTTCCCGCGCCTCGGGCGCGCGCTGTCGCCCGCGCTGGTGGTCAGCCAGACGATCCCGGTCTTCGCGCTGGCCCCTATCCTGACGCTATGGCTGGGCTTCGGCATGGCGCCCAAGGTGGCGATGGTGGTGCTGATCGTCTTCGTGCCCGTGACGCAGGCGCTTTATGACGGGCTGATGTCGCCGCCCGCGGCGCAGATGGACGTCGTGCGGACGATGGGCGCAGGCCGCTGGGCCGAGTTGCGCCACCTGCGTTTCCCGGCGGCGCTGCCCCGGCTGGCATCCGGGCTGCGGCTGGGCGCCATCTATGCGCCGGTCGGCGCGGTCATCGGCGAATGGGTCGGCGGCGCGCGAGGCTTGGGCGCGCTGATGATCCAGGCAAACGGGCGAATGAAGACCGACCTGATGTTCGCGGCCTTGATCGTCGTCGTGGCGATGTCGCTGACGATCTACACCATCGTTGACCGGACGCTTGCGCGGATGCTGGAGAGGCGCGGGTTCTGATGTGAAAGGGATGGGGTTTGTCCCCGTCTTCGCCCTTATCGTGGCCCTCCTCAGCAGAAGCGGCCTCTCGGACCCATCCGACGCCAAGGCAGCCACAAGGGCTGCTTCCTGGCCCGCCTTCTGGCCGATCGGTTGGAAGGCCACGGACATTTGTCAGCCCTCCGAGAAAGTTGCAGACGGTCTCACATGATACCGGAGGAGGCCGAAGGCCTCGCGGGGACAGACAGCCCCCGCAAGGCAGCGGCAAAAGAGAACGTCAGCCGCCCGCAACCTCGGCTGTGGTGGCGGCCTTCTGCAGGGCGGCGGCGATCAGGCGGGGGATGTCGCCGATCGTGCCGATTGGAGGCGTTATGGGGCCGTGCCCGTGCCAGCCTTGTGGGATGTCCTCGATCGTATGGCCGCCGTTGGTGGCGAAGAAGGGCAGGCAGACGGCGGGGCCTTGGGGCACGACATCGGAGAGGAAGGGCGCCTCCTCGATGAAGGCGGTGGTGACATGGGCGAAGCCCGCGCCACCCGGCAGCGCCTCTGCAAAGGCGCGGGTGCTGTTGGCAGAGGCGCGTGACCCCTTGGACCCATGGCCCACCACGACCAGCGTGGCACCTGCCGGGTCGATCCTCGCCGCCCGCGCCGCATCGCGGGCGGCCTTCGCGCCGATGACCGGCATTTCGGGGTCGAGCCCGAGTGGCGCGATCAGCTGCGCCCCCTCGACCCCGGCCTCTGCCAGTCGGCGGGGCGTCTCGCTGCGGACGAACCAGCCGTCGGCCATGAACTGCGGGAAGATCAACTGCACGCCCGCAAGCGCCGAAAGGCTGCGGCGGCAGGCAAGCGTGGCGCCCCGCACCGTCCAGCCCGGCATCAGCGCCTGCACCTTTTCGGCCAAAGCCTCCAGTTCGGGCTGCAGCGCGCCGGGATCGCCGGGTTGGCCATGGGCGACGATAGCGGCAAAGGGGGTGCCGGCGGGCTGGACCGGACCGGCGCCGGTCGCGCAGCGGCAGCCTTCGCAGGGGGGCGCGAGGTCGATCATCTTGCGTCCTCAAGCTCGAAGGCGGCGGCGAATTGCGCGGGCATCGGGAACTCGGTCAGCGCGCGGAGGCGGGCCTCGGGCGACATCTTGCGGGCGGTCTTCTGGACGATCACCAGCAGCGCGTCGGGTTCCTGCGTGGTGGCGAAATCGCCGAGATAGTGGCGGATGAAGGTAAAGCAGGCCACGTCCTCCAGCGCCTGCACGGCCGGGTCGCGCTTGATGCCTTCCTTCCGCAGCATCCGGCCGGCGTGGTCCACCTGATCCTCGGGATAGCCCGCATCGCGCATCAGGCCCATGACGCGCTCGGCATGGCGGCGGCCCTGTTCACGGCGCCAGGTCAGGTAGCCCTCGCGCCCTTCGGGGAAATCCTGGCGCGGCAGCAGCCAGCGCTCGATATGCTGGCCGCGGCAGGCGATGGCCAGGGCGTCGGTGGCGTCGGGATGAAGCCGCTCCTGCTCGGCCGTCATCCGCTGGCCGTAGAGCAGCTCGACCGGCTGGCCGTCTTCCAGCCGCGGATCGGCGGCATTGGCGGCGTCGATGGCGGCGAAGACCTGCTGGCGTGGCGTCATGCTGCGTTCCCTTGCGTTGCGTCCAACAGGTGCCACGGCGGCGCGGGCTTGCCAAGCCGCCCCCCGGCGGGAATACCGCGCCCAACAGGAAAGGTCCGTTCCATGCTGGGTTTCGTCGCCCCCCGCCTCGTGCTGCTGTCGATCCCCAAGACCGGGACCACCGCGCTTGAGGCCGCGCTTGCGCCGAAGGCCGAGATCGTCCTGCGGTCCCGCCCAGAGATCAAGCACCTGACGATGAGCCAGTACAACCTGCGGATCGAGCCCCTGCTGCGGAACATTCCCGGCCCCCGCTTCCGGGTCGCGGCGGTGGTGCGCGAGCCGATCTCGTGGCTGGGAAGCTGGTATCGCTATCGCCAGCGGCCGCAGACGCTGGGCCAGCCGAACAGCACCATCGGCATCAGCTTCGAGGGCTTCATCCAGGACTACCTTTCAGACGAGCGCCCGCCTTACGCGGCGCTGGGGCGGCAGTCGGGCTTCCTGTCCCCTGCCCCGGGCAAGCGCGGGCCGGACATCCTGTTCCAGTATGAACGGATGGACGAGGTCCTCCGCCACTTCAAGGAGGTGCTGAAGACCGAACTGAGGCTGAACCGCGTCAATGTCTCGCCCACCGCGGACATGACCCTGTCCGAAACCACCGCTTCCCGGCTGCGCGAGGTGCTGGCGGACGACTACGCCCTGTGGGAATCCGCCGCCCGGCCTGCGCCGTAAAGCTTCTTCGCCCGCTCCTCGAAGGCGCGGACGATGCGGTGCATCGCCTCGCCGAAGACGACGCCGATCACCTTTCCGAGAAGGGCGCTGCGGAACTCGAAATCCACGAAGAACCCGACCTCGCAGCCGCCCTGGGGGCGGTCGGCGAACGTCCATTCGCTGTGCAGATGGGTGAAGGGGCCGTCCAGGTAGCGGGTGTCGATGCGCTTTTCGGCCGGAAACAGCGTGACCCGGCTGCCGAAGCGTTCGCGGAAGACCTTGAAGCTGATGACCAGATCGGCCTCGATCACCTCGGAGCCGTCGGGCTGCTGCTGACGCGAGCGGATGCGGGCCGCGGTGTTCCACGGCAGGAACTTCGGATAGCTTTCAACATCCGCGACGAGGTCATACATCTGCTGCGCGGTATGGGGCAGCACTCTGGTTTCGGCGTGGCGGGGCACAGGCGGTCCTTTGGCGTCAGGCGGGGCTTGTCTAACAGAGGTCGAGCAGGATGAACAACATGATCTGGCTGATGCGGGCCGCGCGATGGGTCCGCAATCCGCCTTCGGCGCGCCAGGCGGCAATGGTCGCGGCCATTGTGGCGGTTGTGGTGGCGATCGGGACGATCGAGTGGATGGGCTGGGTACCCGACTGGGCGCAGATGGACCGCCCCGGCCACGGTGGCCCGCGCGTGCCGATGCCCTGACGCGCTGCTCTAGCCTCGGCGTCCTGCGTCGCAAAGCACAAGCACGCCACAGGCGTCGCTAGCTGTTCAGTCCCATTGTTTCTGAGCGCTCGACATGGATCAGAACTCCGCAAGGAGTTCTGATCCATGAGCAACCTTTTCTGGCTGTCCGCGGGGGGCAGGTCAGAGCGCTTGAGGCCTTTCTTTCCGAAAGGCCATGGCAAGCCCCGGGTCGATGACCGGCGCTATGCCGATCGCAAGGCACGGCAGAAGTAGGTCGTCCTTCCTCCCTGCACAGAGAGCCTTTGCCCGGGCGGCTTGACCGACCGGCGAAGTCACCTTCCCGATCGCGGACATGACTGCT
>NZ_JACJFU010000026.1:0-33714 GCF_014164635.1 Paracoccus sp. MC1854
TGCAACATGTGTAACCGCCCCATGTGCAAGAGGGATCTTCGGAGCTGGTCTTGGCGCGGTGTCGGGTGCTGACATGTGTCCGGCCTCTGATGCGGCCATTGTCATGCCGCGGGCCCGTATGGTGTTCGCGGATCAGGCCCCAGATCAACGCCACGTGCTCGGAGGCACTTTGTTACAGGCTGGTTCCTCTGATCCCGTCTCACGACCGTTGCGCCATACTGCTCCTTGCTCTCCTCCGCTCCGACGTCCTCACGACTGACGGTGGCTTTTACGCGGCCGCAGCCGGAGACTGGTAGACGCCGCCGCGGGTCATCAGGGCCCAGACGATCCGTGCCATCTTGTTCGCCAGGGCTACTCGTACCAGCATCCGCGGCTTGCGCATCAGCATCCCGCCGAGCCAGGTGCCCGGCTGTGCCGCGGCATGGACGTGGCGTTTGATGATGACGCTGTTGGCACCGAGGATCAGCAACCGCCTCAGGGAGCGTTCGCCCATCCTCGTCGTGGCCCCGAGCCGCTGCTTGCCGCCGGTCGAATGTTGCCGGGGTGTGAGACCGAGCCAAGCCGCAAAGTCCCGAGCCTTGCGGAACGTCTCGGGTGGCGGAGCCAGGACCGCGAGGGCCGTGGCGATCAACGGGCCGATGCCGGGCACCGTCATCAGACGTCGAGCGACCTCGTTCTCCTTCGCTTGCCGTGCGATCTCGGCATCAAGCTTGCCGATCTCTATCTCGAGATGGGCGAGCGCCACGACCAGCACCTGCAGCGTGGCGGTGGCCGGGCCGGGCAGACCACTGTCTGGATCCTCGACAATGGCGATCAGCCGTGCGGCATTGGCAGCACCTTGGGGCACGATCTGTCCGAACTCGGCCAGATGGCCGCGCAGGGCGTTGATCCCCTGTGTCCGCTGCCGGATCAGAAGTTCGCGCACGCGGAAGAGCATCGCAGCTCCTTGGGTCTCTTCGCTCTTCAGCGGTACGAATCGCATCGTCGGGCGCAAAGCCGCTTCGCAGATGGCTTCCGCATCGGCGGCATCGTTCTTCTGCCGCTTCACGAAGGGTTTGACGTAGGCAGGTGGGATCAGCCGCACATCGTGGCCTAGTTTTGCAAGTTCACGGCCCCAGAAGTGAGCACTACCACAAGCCTCCACAGCGACAGTGCATGGCGGGAGCGTAGTGAAGAAAGCTAATACCTGATGCCGCCGTAGTTTCCTGCGCAGGAGGGCTCGGCCCGAGCTATCAGCCCCGTGGACCTGAAACACGTTCTTCGCCAGATCGAGCCCGATCGTGGTAATCTCCGACATGACCGCCTCCCTGTGTAGATTGTCGCAGACCCACCTTGACACAGAGATGCCGCCGGGGGGCGGTTACATCATCAACGCCCCCCTGAGCCACGATGTAGCAGTGGCAGCGTTCAGATAGAACTCTGTCCTGGTCTATGTATAGCAGATCAACCTCCCTATAGTTACATCTGCAGATAGTGATCATTGATATGGACACGGCCTGCAGTCTATCTAACTGGACCGGATTATCATCCTTGGCACTTATTGTCGTCACTTCACTAATACTGTGGAGAGGGGGCACAATCCAACGGGTGAAAGTTCCTCTCCTGTTCGATGTAGAACTTACACACCCAGTTGCAGTTGGTGGCTCCCGATGGTTTCTATACTTAGGCATTTTAATGTTTGCCATACTTGGTGCGGTGGCCAGTCTTAGGACGACAAGCATCTGCGCGTCAGCAGGATGCCCACGAGGCATGCCAGGTCAGACAGCGTGGGTTTTTGCCGGGACTGTAAACGGATTGACTGGCGAAGTAATTAGAGGACCTTTTATTAGGTCTGAACTTACAGAAGTTAATTTTTACTCTGTTCCTGTAGACACGTGGATTACCCTTACTTCCGACAGAAGGACGATGATTGTCGGCTATGATAAAACCGGAACTAGTAGAGCGTTAGAGAGTCCCTTCGTAAATGGCAGTCGTGATGTCAATTATACATGTCGCGTTCTGCCTAAGGGTACACGCCTTTACGTAGCGGAACGTGAAGTTATGGGACCTTCACTGGCAGAGCAGCATGCTTGGTATCGTGTAAGAGAAACGCCGCCAGGAAGTTGACTTCGTAAGGTTCATTTTTAAACTATACTGAACCTATCTGCCTATTTTAAAAGCTATTATAGCTCCAAGTCAAAGTTTCTATTTTTCTTATATGGCTTCTCCATTTCAATTTTGCGCTGCCGTTCGCGTTCGCTGTCTTTCTCCAGATTTTTCTGGTGCCTTTTGCTCGAACCGGGCTGGTCGCGCCCAAGCACTTGGTTGAGCCGGTCGCGAATTTCGCCCATTTCTGCTTCCTGCGGGATGTCATGCCCCCAAGCAGTTCCGCAGCCTCCTGCAGCTCATGCAGGAGAGCGACGGCGCCGGCGGGCTGATCGCGCGGGCCGCCAACCGTTTCCTCGGCAAGTCCGACCGCGAGGCCGCAGGCGTGCTCTCCTCGGCGCAGCGCCACACCCACTTCCTCGACAGCCCGCGCATCACCGCCAGCCTGGCGCGCTCGGACTTCGGCTTCGCCAGCCTTCGCCACGAACGGACCTCCGTGTTCCTGGTGCTGCCGCCGAACCGGCTCGATGCCTACAGCCGCTGGCTGCGCCTGCTGGTTAGCCAGGCGCTTGCAGAGATCGCCCGGGACGTCGAGACCACCCAAGGCGCCCCAGAGGCCCCAAGAGCCGCGCAGAGGGCCTCTCAGCCCCTCCGGGAGCCCACCCTGTTCCTCCTCGACGAGTTCGCCGCCCTCGGCCGCCTGGAGGCGGTGGGGCGGGCCATGGGGCTGATGGCGGGCTACGGCCTCCAGCTTCGGCCGATCCTGGGGTCGCTGCAAGAAAGTGAGCTGATCGTACGCTGGGGGCGCACGCGGCGGGCCTCACTCCGCCGGCTTCATGCCTGAGCTGGCGAGGGCCTTGTAGAGGGCGGTCTTTCCGACCTTCACTCGCGCGGCGGCCTCCCGAACGGTGAGCCCGGCGGCGAGGTGGGCGCGGGCGCGGGCGAGCTTGTCGGGGGTGACGACCGGCTTGCGGCCGCCCTTTCGGCCGCGCGCCTCGGCCGCTTTGAGCCCGGCATTGGTGCGCTCGCGGATCAGGTCGCGCTCGAACTGGGCGAGAGCACCGAACAGGTGGAAGACGAGGGTGCCGCCGGGGGTGGTGGTATCGATGCCTTCGGTCAGCGACCGGAAGCCCACGCCCCTGGCCTCGAGCCCGCGCACGGTCTCGATGAGGTGCGCCAGGGAGCGGCCGAGCCGGTCGAGCTTCCAGACCACGAGAGCGTCGCCGCGGCGCAGGTGGGCCAGCGCCGCGGCCAGGCCGGGCCGTTCGGCCTTCGATCCGGAGACCTGGTCCTCGAACACCATCTCGCAGCCGGCCCCGGCCAGTGCGTCACGCTGAAGAGCTAGGCTCTGCTCGGCCGTCGACACCCTTGCATAACCGATCAGCGCCATCCGGCTCGCGTCTCCGTCCGCTTTCCCGTCCACCTATCATCTTGTCCGCTTGTCCGCTGTCAACGCATGTTGCCGGACAAGTCGGGCGCCGACCGCCAGACGGAGGTTTGACGGACTGGGCGTACGTCGGCGGCTGCGCGCTCGCAGAGGTCACGGCCTCCTTAGGCGCCCTGACGCAGGCGGCCGGTCTTGGGCAGGGGAGAAGACCGATGGCGAGGCGGCGGCTCTTGAGCGACGAGTTGTGGGCGCGCCACTTGGAGCCGCCCGCCGACGAACGCGAGATCGCTCGCCACTACACACTGGGAGCCGACGATCTGGCGCAGGTCGCGGCCAGGCGCGGCGACGGCAACCGGCTCGGCTATGCGCTGGTACTCCTTTATCTGCGCTTTCCCGGGCGCGTGCTCGAGGTCGGCGAGGCGCCGCCCGATGCCATGCTCGTCTATGTCGCCCACCAGCTGGGGGTGCCGGCGTCGGCGTTCGGGGCCTACGCGCACCGCGCCGCGACCCGGCGCGCGCACCTTGGACAAGCCATGCGCACGGGAGGCTATTCGTCGTTCGATCGCCGGGCCGCGCACGCGACGGTCGCCTTCCTGACGGCGGCCGCCCAGACGATCGTCCGTCCTGGCCAGCTTGCCGGCATCCTCGTCGAGGAGCTGCGCCGACGGCGCGTGGCCCTTCCGTCGCCGCTCGTGCTCGAGGCGGTGATCCGTGGCGCTCGGCGGCGTGCGGAACGCCTGGGCCACGAGGTGCTGACCGCCGGCCTGGATGAGGAGGCGCTCGGGCGTCTGGACGCGCTGCTGGACCCGCGCGCGACCGGCAGGCTGACCTGGCTTGGATGGCTCAGGACCGCGCCGCAGTCGCCGGCGCCGAAGAACGTGCTCAGGCTCATCGAGCGCCTGAGCCACGTGCGCGCCCTCGGGATCGACCGCGCCCGCGCCGGCACCCTGCCGGCCCCGGCGTTCGAGCGGCTGGCGGACGAGGGGTTGCGGGTCGCGGTGCAGCACCTCGCCGGCCTCAACGCGGTCAGGCGCCACGCCGTGCTCGCGGCCGCCGCGATCGCGCTCGAGGCGGCGCTGACCGACGCGGCGCTCGCCATGTTCGAGAAGCTCATGGCCTCGCTCGGCCGCGCGGCGGAGCGCAAGGCCGACGAGCGCGCGGCGCGCTCGATGCGCGAGGTGCAAGGCGACCTACGCGTGTTCGCGCTCTCGGGGCGGGCGATGATCGAAGCCCGAAGCCGCGGCGAGGACCTCGATGGCGCCATCGCCGCCAAGGTGGGCTGGGGCCGCTTCGAGACCGCGGTCGCACGCGCCGAGGCGCTCTCCGGGCCGGAGCTGGTCGATCCCACCTCCGAGCTCATCACGCGCCACAAGAGCGTCAGGGTGTTCGGGCCTCGGCTTCTCGAGGCGTTCGCCTTCGAGGGCTCGCCCGCGGTCAAGGACCTCATGGCCGCGCTCGAACTCATCCGCGCCACCTGCGCCGCCGGCAAGCGCAAGCTGCCAGCCTCGCCACCGCTCAGGTTTGTGCCGCGGCGCTGGCGCCCGTTCGTCGTGAGCCAAGGTGTCGTCGACCGCGCGGCCTACGAGCTGTGCGCCTTCTCGGAGCTCCGGGAGCGATTGCGCGCCGGCGATGTCTGGGTGGCCGGCGCGCGCCGCTACCGCGCCTTCGACGACCACCTCCTGCCGCGCCCGACCTATGAGGCGCTCAAGGCGTCGGGCCCGTTGCCGCTGGCTGTCGCGCCCCGGTTCGAGGATCACCTCGCCGAGCGCCGCGCCCGCCTCGAGGAGGCCGCCGCATCAGTCGCGGCGCTCGCTCGCGCCGGCGCGCTGCCGGACGTGCGTCTGGACCAGGCCGGGCTGGCGATCACACCCCTGCGCGCCGTGACACCACCCGCGGTCAAGACCGTCAGGCAGGCCCTTTACGACCGGCTGCCGCGAGCGCGGATCACCGATGTCCTGCTCGACGTCGATGGCTGGACCGGCTTCTCGGACTGTTTCACCCACCGACGGACGGGGCGGGCCTGTGACGATCGCGCAGCCCTCCTGACCTGCGTGCTGGCCGACGGCATCAACCTCGGGCTGACCCGCATGTCGGAGACCTGCCGCGGCGCCAGCCTGCGACAGCTCGCCCTCGTCCACGACTGGCACGTCAGCGAGGCGGCCTATGCGGAAGCGCTCGCGCGCCTGATCGATGCGCATCGCGCCCTAGCCCTGAGCGGGGTCTGGGGCGACGGCACCAGGGCAAGCTCCGATGGCCAGCACTTCTTCGCCGGCGGCCCCGGCGAGGCCGTCGCTGACGTGAACGCACGCCACGGCAACGAGCCCGGCGTCTCGTTCTACACCCACGTCTCCGACCAGTACGGGCCGTTCCACACCAGGGTGATCGCCACTACCGCCGGCGAGGCGCCGCACGTGCTCGACTTCTCTACCACCGCTCCGGGCTGGCGATCGAGGAGCACGCGGTCGACACCGGCGGCGCCTCCGACCACGTGTTCGGCCTCATGCCCTTCTTCGGCTACCGCTTCGCGCCCCGCCTGCGCGACCTCAGGGACCGCCGGCTGCACCTGCCGCCCGGCCTGACCGTTGATCCGCTGCTCGCGCCCTTGGTCAACGCCGGCAGCCCGATCGACATCGCGCATGTCGCCCGGCACTGGGACGAACTGCTGCGCGTGGCAACCTCGATCCGCTCGGGCACGGTGACCGCGTCGGCCCTGCTCAGGAAGCTCTCCGCCTACCCGCGCCAGAACGGGCTGGCGGTGGCGCTGCGGGAGACCGGCCGGCTCGAGCGCTCGATCTTCATGCTCAACTGGCTTCGCGACCTCGACCTGCGCCGGCGTACGCAAGCAGGGCTGAACAAGGGCGAGGCCAGGAACGCGCTGGCGCGGGCCATCTTCTTCTGCCGTCTCGGCGAGCTGCGCGACCGCACCTTCGAGAAGCAGGCCTATCGCGCCTCGGGCCTGAACCTCGTTGTTGCGGCCGTGATCCTCTGGAATACGCGCTATCTCGAACTGGCCGCCGCCGACCTCGGCGTGGGAACCGACACCATGCGCCACGTCGCGCCGCTCGGCTGGGAGCACCTCTCGCTCACCGGCGACTACGCCTGGGATGCCGATACCCAGCCGCCGCCGGGCGAGCTGCGGCCCCTCCGCACCAAGCCTTCCCTCCTCGCAGCCTGACCGCGTCAGCCGTTCCCGCCTCGTTCATCCTTAGCGCGCGCTCAGAGCACTTCCTTGCAGCGAGCCCAGCCTGCAGGACCTGAGCCAGCTGCGCGCCCTCTACGGCGCCCGCGCCAACACCTTCGTCGCCAACGCCGGCGTGCTCCAGACCTTCGGGGTCAACGACTACGAGACCGCAAAGGCCCTGAGCCAGCTCATGGGCCAGGCGACCACGAGCTACGCCACGACCAGCCACCGTCCCGGCGACCCTTCCTCGACCACCCACCAGCTCACCGGGCGCGACCTGCTGACCCCGGACGAGATCATGCAGATGCCCGCGCACCTGCAGCTCCTGCGCCTGCAGGGCTGCCCGATGATCCTGGCCCGCAAGCTCCGCTACCACGCCGACCCCGAGTTCCGTGGCCTCTTCCCCCCGCACTCCGCCGCCTGACAAACTCCCACCCGCACCCCCTGCCCTGTCCGACATCGCCCTGCGCGAAACCCTCGACCTCCTGGGCCAGGTCGTGGCCAGCATGTCGGCGCGCATCGACAGTCAAGGCGAGCGGATCGAGGCCATGGCCAAGGCGGTGGAGAAGACCCGCAGCGCCGCGAAGCGCACCGAACAGCAGACCGACCCGGCCGGCTATGCCCGCTTCATCGGCGCCGAGGTCGAGACAGCGCTCGATGGGGTCCTGGATGAATTTGCCGGTGCCGTCCTGACCATCCGCAAGGACCACGAGACCACCGCCGTCCGCCTGAAGGAGCTGGAACAGGCGGAAGAGACCGCACTCGAACGTCTGCGTCAGGAGATCGATGCCGCCGCCCGCTGGCGCAGGCGGGTGCCCTGGGTCTGGGCAGGCGCTGTCTCTACAGGCATCGCGATGACGGTGTTTCTCAGTGCTCTGTTCTAGGCAGCCCCCTTCACCTGCTCAGAGGCAGAGACGTCACCTGCTAGGCGATCAGGTCGACAGCGGATGGGGACCTACGTCATGGGAAGAGTGAGTTATCCACAGGCCCTGAGTGTTAAATCTGTGTTAAGTATGTGTTACGCCCCAAAATTTCCCCAACAACATATTGAAAATGATATAATTTTCTAAATGTCCGGTGTGTGAAAACACGTTAGACGGTGGGTAGAAGCACGAAGTTTGGTGTGTGAAAACACGTTGGTGCTTGACGTGGTGTGTGAAAGCACGAAAGGTAAGGCATGGTGGGTGAAAACACGAAAAGCCGGTCCCCCCTCCTCCCTGACCGGATGCAGCAGGGCGACTTCTTCGTGTGCGACATCTTCGATGCAGCCCCAAAAGGGGACATGGCATCCATGGAGCACCCGGTCTTCTCTATCTCTACGAAGCCGGACCTGAACGTGCGCCGGTATGAGAACGGCAAGAACTTCGTGGAGGTCACGCCATCCGTGAAGGGTCTCGCGACGGTCCATGACAGGGACATCCTGATCTTCTGCATCTCTCAGGTAATGGCGGCCATTAACGATGGTCATGAATCGGACGTTCGCCCTACCCTGCGGTTCAAGGCATATGACCTGCTCACGGCGACCAATCGCGGCAAGGATGGGCGGGGGTACGAACAACTCCGTGCGGCGTTGGAGCGCCTGTCGGGAACCCGGATCACGACCAATGTGACGACCGGTGATGTTGAAGTCCTGGATGGATTTGGCCTGATCGACCGGTTCCGCATTGTTCGCCAGACTCGCGATGGTCGTATGCAGGATATCGAGGTCACGCTGTCGGAATGGGTGTTCAACGCGATCAAGGCGCGCGAAGTGCTCACCCTGCACCGCAACTATTTTCGTTTGCGGAAGCCGTTGGAGCGGCGGCTATACGAGATTGCGCGGAAGCATTGCGGATCGCAGGCGGAATGGAGGATTGGCATTCAGAAGCTCAAGGCCAAGTCCGGCTCATACTCGACGGACAAGGAGTTCCGGCGGCTGCTCTCGACCATCGTCGCGGAGGATGCAGCGCACTTGCATATCCCCGACTACGCCATATCACTTGAGAACGACATGGTGACGTTCCGCAACCGGAACACTACGGCCCTGGCAAAAGCAGTCGATCCCTGGTCAGGACGGCTCGATCCTGAGGCTTACAATGACGCCCGGATCGTCGCTCCCGGCTGGGATGTGTACATGCTCGAACACGAGTGGCGCTCCTGGCTGGGCGAGAACGAGATTGAGCCCAAGGCTCCTGCCCGCCACTACGTGAAGTTCTGCCAGAGCTGGTATGAGAAGCGCGGACGCCCCTAGGCACACCCCTCACGTATAGGTTTATAGCTTCCTAGCTTTCGCACATTTATTCTTGCTAGCATACTAAGATAATGCAATCCTGCGGAAGGAGAATCCTAGGAAGTTGGTATGATTATCTCTCTGATTTCGCAGAAGGGGGGCGTCGGCAAGAGTGCGCTGGCGCGGCTGCTGGTGGTCGAGGTCACCAAGGCCGGATGGACGGCGAAGATTGCCGACCTAGACCCTGCGCAGGGGACTTCGACCAAGTGGAAGGCACGGCGTGACTCGGCGGGGCTTCAGCCGGACGTAGCGGTCGAGAAGTTCCGCACGGTTGATCGCGCGTTGAAAGAGGCCGACCGCTATGACCTGCTGATCTTGGACGGGCCCGCCCATGCGGAGCAGGGGGGCAAGGTCATGGCGAGGGCCAGCGATCTCGTCGTGATGCCGACCGGTTACAGCCTCGATGACATGGAGCCGCAAATAGAGGCCGCTTACGAACTGGAAGAGGCCGGCATTGATCCTGCGAGCATCCTGTTCGTGTTCTGTCGCGCCAAAGGCTCGGACGCCGAGGACAAGGCCGCTCGGTCTTATCTTCAGAAGGCTAGGATGTCGGTGCTCGATCCTGTCTTCCCGGAACTGGCGTCGATCCGCCAAGGGCACGCGGAAGGACGTGCTGCGTCCGAGGTCCCGTTTGCCAAGGTCCAGGAGAGGGTAATCGAGGTTGCCCAAGAAATTGTCGATCAGCTCATGAAGCGGCGGAAGGTGGCGGCGTAATGGCGAAGGGATTGCAAATCGCAGAGCCGCCGCGCCGCCGGAGTGAGGCTACGGAGCATCCCGCAGAGGTGTCGGGGACGGGCAGGGGGGAGAAGTTCACCCAAGTGGCCGAAAGCGAAAAGGTTCAGTTTAACAAGAGAGTGACACGCGGGGTGGCGGATGGCTACGAGATGCTGGCGATCCGGACGCGGAAGAAGGTGCCCGAACTACTGGCGGAAGCCTTGGAGCTCCTCGAAGGGCGCTACGGGAAAGTCTAGAGTAGTAGGAAACTAGAGAACTAGGACGACTCTGGTAAACAGCCTTAGCAGTCGCTGCTTGATCTGGACCACTATATGGTCCATGTTACTTAAAGTTCAGCTTGGAGCCCGTCCGATGCACGTCCCCCTGTCTGATGCCAAGGCTCGCCTGACCGATCTCGTGCGGCAGGCCGAGGCGGGCGAGGAGGTTGTGCTCACCCGCCATGGCAAGCCGGCGGCGCGGATCGTGCCGATGGCACCGGTCCCTACAGGCGCCGCCCGAAAGCTGCTCGTCGAAAGACTGCAACGCTCCGCCGTCCGGAACCTGCATCTCGGGCCTGAGGCCGCACGCAGCCAGGACTTCCTCTATGGCGACGACGGGCTGCCAGGGTGAGAGGGGCGGTTAGGAGGCAAGCCGCACGCGAGCAGGCAAGCCCTGAAGCTCTGGAGGCCGTGGTGCTCGACACCTCGGCCCTGATGGCGGTGCTTCTGGGGGAACCCGCAGGTGTGGCCTGCGCGACCGTTCTGGGTTCCGAGGCGCGTCTCCTGATCTCAGGGGGCACGCTGGCCGAGGCCCTGATCGTTGCGGGCAACCGCAGGATCGGGACAGAGATGGCCGCGCTCATAGCCGAGGGCGGCGTGGAGGTGGTGCCCGTCACCGCGACCGCAGCCGCGCGGGTTGCCGAAGCCTATGCCGCCTGGGGCAGGGGTCATCACCCCGCCGGGCTCAACTCCGGCGACTGCTTCGCCTATGCGCTGGCGCGCGAGACAGGATGCCCGCTCCTCTACGTGGGCCAAGATTTCGCAAGGACGGATGTGGCACCAGCCGTCTAGGCCTGCCTGCGGCCATTTCACACTGCCGGCTCCACGGGCAGATGCAGGGAAAGCAGTCGTGACGACAGAGGATATGAGTGCCTTCCTGGAGAAATGGCCTTGGTTTCGAGCCTTGTCCCAGACCTCCCGGGCATTGGTGCTTGAGACCGCCAGGGAAAGGCACGCAGCCGCCGGGACCATCATTGCGCGCGCCGGCGAGCCCAGTGCGCATTGGTATGGTCTCATGCGTGGGCTGCTTCAGATGTATGTCGTCGGCGCGGACGGCGCCGAGACCACCCTGTACTGCCTGCGCGAAGGCGAATGGGGTGGCGAGGGCTCGCTGCTGAAGGCCGAGATGCGCCGCTACGACCTGCGCGCACTGACGCCCGCGCACATCTGCCTGATCCCTGCACGGACGTTCGAGGCGCTGCGCCGCGAGTCCCTTGCCTTCAATCACTTCCTGACCGGGATCATGAACAAGCGTATGGGCGCATTTGTCGGCATGCTGGCCGCAACGCGTCTGCTCGCCCCGGAAATGCGGGTGGCGCGCGCACTGCTGATGCTGACCGATGCCCACAGCGAGGCCGCGCAGGAACTGCCGGTGCCGCAGCATGAACTGGCGCTGATTTCGGGCCTGTCGCGACAGCGGGTGAACGTGGCACTGGCGGCCCTCCGACACGAAGGGGTAGTGGCGCCTGCCTCGCCGCGCGGGCCGCTGGTGGTGAACCCGGCCCGGCTGCGCGTCTATGTGATGGAGGCGAGATGACACTCCTCAACGGTTCTTCATGATCTCGACCCGGCGGCGGTCCTGGGCACGGCGGTTGCCGGGGTCGCTCATCCCCTTGCCGATCAGCGCGTCGAGGGCGACCGTGCGCTCCTCGATCTGGCGCATCACGCTGTCCTGCAGCGCCGTCTTCGACATCGCGTAGGCGGTGTTGCAATCGGGACCGACGCATTTCGCCCAGGCGATGGCGGTGGGCAGCAGTTCCTCGGGCGCGACGATCTCGTGGAAGAAACCCAGCTTTTCGGCTTCCTCTGTCGAGTAGAGCAACCCGCGCAGCGTGGTCAGCGCGCCGACCTGCTCGCCCAAGGCATACTTGATGATCTCGACATAGGCAGCGGGCATGGGGATGCCGATCGGCACCTCGTTCAGGCCGAACTTGGCGGGCTTGCGTGCCGCGATGCGGAAGTCGCAGTCGAGCGCGGTGATGAGGCCGCCGGCGATGGCGTGGCCGTTGACCGCCGCGACCGTGGGCCGGGGGTACCGGAAAATCCGCAGGTTGGTCTCGCGGTAGTTGCGGTACCAGTCGCGGATCGTCTGCTCGTCGCCGCTGCCGAAGATGTCGAAGCTGTACTGGAAGTCGATCCCGGCCGAGAACACGTCGCCATGCCCGGTCAGCACCACGGGCAAGTCGGCGGACTCGGCCTCCAGCCGGTCGAAGGCGCCGTGCAGGTCGGCGAAGAACTGGTCGTTCTGGACGTTCACCTTGTTGGTGTTCATGCGCACGACCGCGCAGCCGTCCACTTCCTCGATGTCCCAGGCCATGCGATTCCCCCTCCGGTGCGGCTGCTGAGGTGAGCTTAGCAAGTGACACGGTATCGTGCTGTCGCCGGGGCGACAGCGAAGCAGCTTCGTGGGGGAGGGTTGCTCCACGGCCTGCGGCCGAGGGTCTTGGCGGTCCGCCCGGCACCTGCCGCTCCGGCCCGACCAGCCCGGCCGCGTGGACCTGTGGCCGGTGGAGGCGCTCGGCGCCTACCGGCACCATTCGGCCTTTCGCGCCGTCTACAACAAGATCAAGGCTGGCCAGGCGCCCGCCTGATGCAGGACGACCCCGGCCCCTGCCGCCCTCCTACCTGGTGTCCCAGGCGGCAGGGACCGGGATCATGCGCAGAGCCGTGAGATCGTGGAATGGTGCACCGCGTAGCTGCGGGCGATCGCCGTGATGCTCTCGCCCGCCTCGCGCCTCTCACGGGCCTCGCGCTGCTGATGCGGCGTGAGCTTGGGCTTGCGCCCCATCTTCCGGCCTTCGGCCTTGGCCCGGGCTCGCCCTTCGCCGGTGCGGGCGCGGATCAGCTCGCGCTCGAACTCCGCCAGGCCTGCCAGCACCGTGAGCATGAGTCGCCCATGCGCGCTCGTAGTGTCGGCCCAGGGGTCGCCCAAGGAGCGGAAGGCGGCACTCTTCTCTGTGATGGCACCTAGTACGTTGAGGAGGTCGCGCGTGGAGCGCGCGAGCCGATCGAGGCGCGTCACCAGCACCACGTCGCCGGGACGCACCTCCTTGAGGAGCCGCGCGAGCTGCGCGCGGTCGCGCTTGGCCCCAGAGGCGGTTTCGCGGAACACATGGCTCGCGCCAGCGGCCTTGAGGCTCTCAACCTGAGGCGCGAGCGCCTGGCTGTCAGTGCTTACCCGTGCATAGCCCAGGGTGCGGGCCAGCGGGGTGGCGGAGCGGTCATCTTCTGCACAGGACATATGCACAGACTAAGCTGCTGATCCGCTTGGGTCGAGCCGGCGGTGCGTAAATCACAAGTTCTGCACAACTGCCCCCCGCCAGACGCATCTGATGCGGGCTTCGACGTGAGCCCGTCATGGGTCGTTTATATTCAATGAGCTCCGCAGCGACGCTGGTCCAAAAATCCCGCAGGGGTCGACAGCCGCGTGACACAAGTTGACGGAAGCACTTGAACTCTTACATCCTGAACTTGGTACAGACCGGCTTACTTCTCGCGTTTGCCTTCAAGAATCCTGATCGGAACGTAGCGGATGGACCGTTCTTTTCACGGGCATGATGTCAGCCGGAGCATCGTGATCACCGGTGACGGGAATGCAGCGACGCTGGTCTTCGGCGACAGCGGCGTGCGGCTGCCATTCCGGCGGCTGCAGGTCCCGCCGCCGGAACGGCGCCGGGCACTCGCGCCCGGTGAGCGGCGCGAGCTCGACATCCTCAACCCGGCGCGGGCCGCCGTGCCGGTCGTCGGCCGGGCGAAGATGCTGGCCGATCTCGAGGCTTGGCTCACGGAGGAGACCGACCTTTCGGTGCGGGCGCTGATCGGCCGCGCCGGTTCCGGCAAGACCCGGCTCGCGATCGAGCTCTGCCGCCGCGTCGACGCCGCCCGGGGCGTCGCGCCTGCGGAGAGCGGTGGCTGGGTCGCCGGCTTCATCTCGGCGTCGGAACTGCGCCCGGTGGTCGAGGCCCTGGCGACGCGGACCTTTGTCGCCGAGCGGCCGACGCTGGTGGTCATCGACTACGCCGCTCAGGCCCATGGCGAGCTCGGCCGCTGGCTTGACCAGCTCGCCGGAGAGACCCACCCGGGCAAGCTGCGGTTCCTGCTGCTGGAGCGGGAAGCGCCGGAAGGGTTCGGCTGGTGGCACGAGCTGACCGGCTCCAGCCTGAACGCCGGCGCGGCGCGGCGCGACCTGTTCCACGATCCGGGGCTGCGCCCGACCACGCTGCCGGGTCTCGACGCACTTGAAGACCGGCGCGCCATCATGACCGCCGCTCTGGCGGCTGCGGCGCGGCTCCGGGGGATGGAGCCATCCCGGCCGGTGCCGGCAGCCGGCGAGAGTGCGGGTTTCGACGCCCTGCTCGGTGAGCCGCGCTTCGGCAATCCGCTGTCTCTGATGATGGCGGGGGCGCTGGCGGTCGACCAGGAGCCCCGGGCGGCGCTGGCGCTGCGCCGCCTCGACGCCGCCCGGCGGCTGGCGCGGCGCGAGCTTCAGCGGCTGAACGGCCTTGCCGAGCACGGGCAGGCGCGGGCCATGACCCATCTCTCGGCCTTCAACGGGCTGGCGGGCGGGCTGCCGGTGGGGGGGGCTGCCCCGGGCGCTGGCCGACGAGCTCGCAGCCGCGGGGCTTTCCGGCGACGCCGGGGCAATCGCGACCTTGCTGCAGCAGGAGCTGCCACCGGCGGGGCAGGTCGGGGACGCTCCGGAGGAACCGCGCCTCGGGACGGTCCAGCCGGACCTGATCGGCGAGGGGCTGATCATCGAGGCCTTGGGCGGCGAGGCGGCGATCGAGGCGGAGGCGTCCGATCTCGTCCTGCGCGCCTATGGGGCGACAGGAGCGCGGGCGGCAGCGGCGCTGGTCCGGCTGCTGCAGGACTATGCCCATTCGCTCGAGGATCCGGAGGCCAGCGAAGAGGAGCGGGCGACGGGCCGGCGGGTCATGGGCTGGCTGCGCCGGCTCGCCGGGGCGCTCGACGATATCGAGACGATCGAGCCACTGGCCTTTGCGCTGCCGGTGCAAACGACGGTGCTGCGCGAGGACGCGCTGGAGATCACCGGACGGGCGGCGCGCCTGAGTCGGGATCGACTCGCGGCCGGCTGTGAGGAGCGGGACGCTGCTCGCGCCGCAACCTGGGCCAACAACCTGTCGAACCGGCTCTCCGATCTCGGCCGCCGCGAGGAGGCCCTCGCCGCCAGCGAGGAGGCCACCGGCCTCTATCGCGCCCTCGCCCGAGCCAAGCCCGACGCCTTCCGACCGGACCTCGCCAGGGCGCTCAACAACCTGTCGAACCGGCTCTCCGCTCTCGGCCGCCGCGAGGAGGCCCTGGCCGCCAGCGAGGAGGCCACAGGCCTCTACCGCGCCCTCGCCGAAGCCAGTCCAGACGCCTTCCGGCCCGACCTCGCCCGTGCGCTCAACAACCTGTCGAACCGGCTCTCCGATCTCGGCCGCCACAAGGAGGCCCTCGCCGCCAGCGAGGAGGCCACCGGCCTCTATCGCGCCCTCGCCCGAGCCAAGCCCGACGCCTTCCGGCCCGACCTCGCCAGGGCGCTCAACAACCTGTCGAACCGGCTCTCCGCTCTCGGCCGCCGCGAGGAGGCCCTGGCCGCCAGCGAGGAGGCCACCGACATCCACCGCGCCCTCGCCGAAGCCAGTCCAGACGCCTTCCGACCGGACCTCGCCAGGGCGCTCAACAACCTGTCGAACCGGCTCTCCGATCTCGGCCGCCACGAGGAGGCCCTCGCCGCCAGCGTGGAGGCGGCCGACATCCGCCGCGCCCTCGCCGAAGCCAGGCCCGACGCCTTCCGGCCCGACCTCGCCCGTGCGCTCAACAACCTGTCGAACCGGCTCTCCGATCTCGGCCGCCACAAGGAGGCCCTGGCCGCCATCGAGGAGGCCGCCGACATCCACCGCGCCCTGGCCGAAGCCAGGCCAGACGCCTTCCGGCCCGACCTCGCCAGTGCGCTCAACAACCTGTCGAACCGGCTCTCCGATCTCGGCCGCCACAAGGAGGCCCTGGCCGCCATCGAGGAGGCCGCCGACATCCACCGCGCCCTCGCCGAAGCCAGGCCAGACGCCTTCCGGCCCGACCTCGCCCGTGCGCTCAACAACCTGTCGGGCCGGCTCTCCGATCTCGGCCGCCACAAGGAGGCCCTGGCCGCCATCGAGGAGGCCGTCGGCCTCTACCGCGCCCTTGCCGAGGTCAGGCCCGACGCCTTCTCCGAGGCGCTTTCAGTATCGCTCGGCGCACTGTCCGATATCCGCAATGCCGCAAACGACCAACCGGGCGCCCATGATGCGATCGGAGAAGCCATCCTCGTTCTCCGGCCCCTTTTCATCGCACAGCCGGGGGCGGTCGGGCACTGGATGGCGATGTACCTGCAGCGATACATCGCGCTGGGAGAGGGCATCGGCCGGCAGCCTGATCTCCAGCTGATCGGACCGGTGATCGAGATCTTTCAGCGTCTACAGGGAGAAGAAGATGACGAATAGTGGGGACGATCGGTCGGTGCATGTCGGGCGCGACATGACCGGAAGCCAGGTGATAACCGGAGATCATAACCAGGCGACGATGAGCGGAACCAAGGTGACGCTGCCGTCACCCGACACCGTCCAGCCGGCCATCGAGCTCGCGGAACTGCGGGAACTGCTCGCCTCGCTGGATACGCCCGATCGCGGCAAGATCGAGCGCGCGCTCGCCGACGCCGAAGAGGAGGCCACCAAGCCTGACCCGGACCGCGACGAGGTTGGATCGGCGGTGGATCGTGCGCTCGGATACGCCAAAAAAGCCAGCGACTTCGGCGACCAGATCGAGAATGTCGCACCGAAGGTCAAGGCTCTGGCTTCCTGGCTCGGTACGAACTGGCACAGGATCCTGGCAGTGGTCGGCCTCGGCGTCTGATCGGAACGTAGCGGATGGACCGTTCTTTTCACGGGCATGATGTCAGCCGGAGCATCGTGATCACCGGTGACGGGAATGCGGCGACGCTGGTCTTCGGCGACAGCGGCGTGCGGCTGCCGTTCCGGCGGCTGCAGCTTCTGGGAACGATCGTCCGCATTGCTGAAGAAAATCCTGGCGGACTTGGAAAAGCTTAAAGAAGCTTGCGGCCGAGGCCGGTTCGGGAGCAGCTCCGGACCTGTATCTATCATTCGTAGCTGTCCCGGTCTCGCCCTCTGTCCTGCCCCTCGCTGGCAACTCGTCTCCTGGCCTTTGCGCAAGCCGTGAAGCCGGTGGCCCTGGTTCCCGTCCATGGCTTGACTTGGGACGATGGGCATGGGGGTTTGCGAACGTCCGCAGGCTCCACGACGGGGAGCCTGGAGTTCTGAGCGCTGCTGTTGTGGCAAGCGCTACTGCCCCTGCGATGGGCAGGAGCGCGACGTGCATAAATCAAACTTTCATGCTGGCTATGTGTCCATAACCCCAGCCATTCGTTTCTGAATGAAGCCAATCTGATCCCGGTTATCCTGGATCATGCGGGCGTGATTGTAGTGGCGCTCGGCGGTTCTCGTATCGGCATGACCGAGGAGGATAGGAGTAATCCGCGCCGCCTCTGGACCCAGGCGGGCGAGGGTTGTTGCCGCGGCATCTCTGAAGAAATGCGGCGGTACCGCCATGCCGAGATGCCGCTTCGTCAGATGCGAGATCCGGATCCCGATGTAGTGATAGCTGTAGGGCCGACCGCTATCGGCCAGCCACAGAGCCCCCTCATCGACAACAGGTTCACTCTGCTGCTGCAGCACCGGCCGGCCGTGGGCGAGATAGTCGCGCATCAGAATGCACAGCGTTTCGGGAAGCTCGCAGTCCCAGGGGACCCCGGTCTTGGTGAGCTCGCTCGTCAGGACCACCCGCATCGTGCCCGCTTCGACTCTGAACGACTGACCAATGCGCAGGGCCTGGAACGCCCGCTTGCGGATCGGCACCAGCGCCAGGAAGGCCAGCATGGTGCCGTCCCGCAGGTTCCGCGCCCGCTGCAGGGCAGATCCGTCCTGAGGAGGCGTCCCTGCCAGATCGCGGCCCGCCTGCAGAAGCTCTGCAGATGACGGGATCCGGCCCGCCTTCCGGGATGAGCGATGATTGCGTGCCTTGTAGTTACAATGCTGTCGCAAGGGCCGGACCCAGCTCCAGTCCCTTTCCGGGGCTGCAACCCGCGCCACGGACAGCAGCGCATCGAGACGCAGAAGCGTGGTGTAGGGGCTTTTCCCCGAGAAGGTCTCCAGCCAGGCGATGATCCGGGGTCGGGTCACACGATCCGCAGGCGCCATTGCCAGAGCATCCGGCTCCGTCCGTGACAGCCAACCCAACCAGTTGGCATAGCCGGCCTGTCGGGACTGCAGCGTGGCTGCACGAAGCTCGGCAAATGCCCCGCTGCCATCCAGAATGCTCCCTGTTGCCGTCAGCTCCCGCCACAGGGCCTGGTCACAGGCTGGCCACTGCTCAAAGGGCAATCTCCGATGGTTCATGCGCGCGCCTGCTCGATGAAGCTCGCAAACTGCCGGGTCACGGCCCGCGTCTCCAGCCCGGCGTAGGCGGAGATCGTGCTGCTGACGGTGGAATGCCCCAGCAGGCGCCGTGCGGCCTCGTAGTGGCCGGGACGCTCACCCAGATAGATCATGGCCGAGAGATGGCGGAACAGGTGGGGATTGAACTCGATCCCGAGCCCGCGCCGGATCCGGTTGCTGATCCGTGTTGACATGGTGCTTGCCAGCATGGGTCCCTGACCATCCCGTTTCGGAAACAGCCACGGCGTGCCGGCCGGGCAGAGCAGGGGCGATCGAACCACCACCAGGCGATCGATCATCTGCACCAGTTCCAGCGGGACCTCGTACTCCAAGGTGCGGCCGTTCTTCACCTCCTGGCTTGCGTAGACCAGGTAGACCGAGTCCTTGCCGGAGCGCTCGAAGTGATGGTCGAGCCGGGTGCGGACCAGGTTGCTGCGCCGCATGGCAAAGAAGATCAGCATGGACAGGGCGACCGCATCCTCGCGCTTCACCAGCGCGCGGAGTGACAAGCCTTCTGCTTCCGCCTCGGCAAAGAGCCGGGTGGGAAGGGTTAGAAGATCCCGCAGCGCATCGGGGTTCTGAACCTTGCGGAGCCGTTCGCGGTTCTTGTCCGTCATTCCCTCGGTCCGCGGCATTTTGAGCCGCCTGAGCAGAACCAGCGCCTGCTCGGCTGCCTGCGGGTCGAGATCCGGGAGATGGGGGATCATTGCCGACAAGGCCGATGCGGTGAGGTGAAGCCCGCGGGTCTTCTTTCCGCCGGCGCGCTCAAGGAGCCATTCAAGGGTCTGCCTCAGGCGGCGCGGATCGACCAGGGCGACCAGCGACGTGATCTCCTGGGCGGGCACGCCGGCCCGGACCATGGCTCCGGCAAAATGGAGGAGCTGATTGCGGCGGGCTTCAATGCTGGTGCTGCGGAGCGGCGCCCGAAAGCTGTCGCTCGACAGCAGGTCGGGCGCGGCCAAGTCCTTCAGATAGCGCTCCAGCTCGCCCTGGAAGGTCTCGGGAAGGGTGTCGGGTGCGACACGGACGAGCTTGCGGCGCGAAGGAGCCGAAAGCTTCACCTTCGGAAAATACGCGAGCCGGTCGGCACCCCGGTTCCAGGCCCGGACAGCCTTGCGATAGGTTTCCTCGGGCGATCTGCGGATCTCGGCTTCCGCCAGCGCATCTCGGTATGCGGCCGCATGGTGATCGCCGACATCCTCCGGCTCCACGCCGCTCCGGCTGAGAAAGAAGCTGAACTGGCTGATGCCGGTCAACACAGCCTTCTCCCCGTCGCCTTCAAGGCGTTCCCACAGCGCGCGCCAGCTCGGCGCGAGATCCTTGCGCCGGTTGGCCCGCGGCTTCGCACGATCGAACTCGCGCATGGCGCCCCGCACGGCACTGAGGATGTTGCTCCATGACTTGGGGGAGAGGCCCAGGGACGCCGGGTGGATCCTCTCGAGACGTGGCTGCAGCCAGGAAGGATAAGCCATCACCTGTTCCGCAGGCATGCCGAGCGCCTCGGCGGTCCGGCGAAGGGCGGACAGGAAATCGCGACGACGCAGATCGGGCAGATCGGGCGCACTTTCGATGCGCGTCATCAGCTCCGCGAAACTTGGCGTTCCTGCAGGGATCAGCGCGTGATCGGGGGACGGGCGGGGCATCGGGAAGGGGTCCTTCTGGTCAGGAGGTCTCTCGGGAGGACACGAGTGGACACTAGGCTGTTTTCGGGAATACAGAAACCCCTAAAGACCCTGGTCAGGTTCTTAGATGTATTCCCGAGAACCACCATTATACTGAAAATTATCAATATTTGTGGACACTGCTGGACGTCAGTAGCCGCCGGTGCGATAGGCCGCATGGGCCGCGGGATGGATGCGCAACAGGCGCTGGCCCGGGCCGATACGCAGCGCCGGCAGCAATCCGACCTGGATCGCGCGCCGCACGGTCTTCTCGGACACGCCATCGAGTCTGGCGACGTCCCGCACTGTCAGCAGCTGGCGCTCAGGGAAGGAGAAAGAAGTTCGGGTCATCGATCTGTCCGTGCAAGGAGAGCCGTCCCGACCGGCAAGCCGCGGATCGGCCTGCCGTGCTGCGTACCCGCCGTGGCATCCCCCTCCGGAGGGAAGGTCGATGGCTCCGGGATGATCAGCATGGGACATGGCGGCACATTGCCGGACAAGAGTTGCCCCGTCTAAGTGGGCCTGATGCTCAATCCGCGTCCCGATCGATATCCTCGCCGGCGTCAGGCGCAGCCGCGCGTTCTGCCCTCTCCTGCCGCCACTGCTCGTAAAAGGCCTGAAACTCGGCCGCCCCCTGATCGTCATTCTGCCAGCGAAGCCATCGGCCGTATTCCTTGACGACCGTGTCCTGCGGGACCGGTGTGGATGGATCGGTGAGATACGCGGTGACGGCCTTCACGAAATCCAGCAACGGACCGGAGCGCTCACCAGTGCCCGGATCGCTCGTGTAGCTGCGTGGAGGTCCGTGATCCTTCCAGGTCTTGAAGATGGCATTGAGCACGGGCCCCCGACGCTGGTCGCGGATGGCGCGCTTGTCCCAGGGCGCAAGCACCATCGGCGAGGAACTGCGCTGGATTGCCTCAAGGGCGCAGTGCACCTGGCCCAGCCGGTATATGACCAGACCAAGCCGCTTCCTGACACGGCCGAGTGCTTCGGCATTCTCCGGATCCGACCTGGGGTCAATGTAGAGCTCTTGCAGCGCGCGCGAGGAGTCTTCCAGCAGATCGTCTGCCCGCCCGAGCCGGTTCAACGTTTCCATCAGCCGGTCGTCTCCCTGCTTCCGGGCCTTGCGAGAGTCGACGGCAACAAGGTTGGGGTGCTGAAGTGGTTCCAGAACCAACTCGAGGCGCCAAGACAGGCGCTTCAGAGCATCGGCTCCGATCTCGAACCGGCTGGCAAGGTCTGTAATCTGCTCCGTCGTGAGGGCGCCCGTCAGCGAGCTGACCCCGATCCGCCACTGCACCGAGCGGACAAAGGGTTCGGCGTTGATGAACAGATGGGCCTCTTCGACCTCCGCATCCTCAGGAGGCATCAAAAAGTCCTTTCATCCGGGCTCACACATTCTATCCGTCTGCCTGGGGAGACGACAGTCGTCGTGGCAGTTGGACGCAGGACGGGGCTCTGCGATGTGCATAAATTAGGCAGACCGTCTGAAAACCCATTCGGGATTCCAGTGTGCAGTTGCCTGTGGTAACTTTTGCCATGGCGCATCTTTCTGGAACAGACCGCTCGCAGCTCCTGCTTCTGCCGGAAGCGGTGGACGATTATGTCGGGCCGAACAACCCGGTTCGCTTCATCGAGGCCTTCGTTGACAGCCTCGATCTCCAAGCCGTCGGGTTCGTGCGGGTGACGGCGAAGGCTACCGGGCGTCCCGGATACGATCCGGCCGATCTCCTGAAGCTCTACATATACGGCTATGTGAACCGGGTGCGGTCGAGCCGGCGACTGGAAGCGGAGACGCATCGCAATATCGAGGTGATCTGGTTGCTCCGGCGCTTGAAGCCGGACTTTCGCACCATTGCCGATTTCCGGCGCGTGAACCGGTCGGCTTTCAAGCAGGTGTTCCGCGAGTTCGTCATCCTTTGCCGCCAGCTCGACCTGTTCGGGCGGGAACTGCTGGCGGTGGACGGGACGCGCATCAAGGCTGTCAACAACAAGGATCGCAACTTCACGCGCACCTCGCTCGTGAAGTTCATCCGCGAGGCGGACGAGAAGCTGGCGGACTATATGAAGCGGCTGGACCTGAGCGATGCCGACGAGGAGAAGGCGAGCGGCAGCAATCGCTCGGGCGGTAGGCTGGCGGAGAAGATCGCGGCGATCAAGGGCAAGCGTGACCGGCACAAGGCGCTGCTTGATGGCCTGGACCGCACTGGCGAGGACCAGATCTCGCTGACGGACCCGGATGCCCGCGCCATGGCACGCATGACGAAGGTCGGTGTCGGCTACAACGTCCAGCTCGCCGTGGACACGAAGCACAAGATGATCGCCGGGCAGGAGGTGAGCAACCAGGTTCTCGACATGGGACTGCTGGCACCGACGGCGAAAGCAGCGATGGAGACGCTCGGCGTCGATCGGATCGAGGCTGTCGCGGACCGCGGCTACTTCAAGATCGAGGACATCGAAGCCTGCGAGGCGGCGGGCATCACTGCCTGCGTGCCCAAGCCGATCCGCGGGCCTGCGGTGCGCGGAGGCTTCTTCTCCAAGGACGAGTTCCGCTACGATGCAGCCCAGGACGCCTATATTTGTCCCGGCCAGCAGGCTTTGTCGGCGCGCTACGCGAGCAAATCCCGCGACAATGTGAAAATCGACTACAGCAATCGCGGTGCCTGCAAGGGGTGCCACTTGCGCGAACGCTGCACGGCGTTGATGCTGTGACCGCCCCCCGACGGCATCAACGCCCACCGATGACCACCGACATGATGAACTTCCGCGATCTTGTGGAGAAGGCTCCTGATGCGGACCTTCTGCGCGAGATGATCGGGACACCTCCGCTTACTTGCCAAACGCCGGATTAGCGCGCCGCCAGAAGCTGCCGATCGCCTTACTTGGCGGGTGCCGGGTTGGTTGGCTGCGGAACTGCTGGCTTTTCGACAGATCGCCGCCGTCAAGCGGACGCAGCTCGGCCGTTGAGCCAGCGCCAGCGCGTCATGTTGTAGGCCATGTTCGCCAGCGTGATGGCCGCCTCGGCGCGCGCGATGCCAATGGTCCGGATCGTCAGCCGCATGCGCGCCTTCTGGTGCCCGAAGACGTGCTCCACCTTCGAGCGCAGCGCCGATTTCGCGGCATTGGCGCGGCTGGTCCGTTTCGACATTGGACGACCGCGCGGCTTCTTGCGATGGATGCGGCTCGTCATCCCGTGTTCCGTCAGCCAGGCCTCGTTCTCGGCCGAGCGGTAGGCACTGTCCGCCCAAACGTCCCGCGCGGTGTTGGTGCGCTGGATCAGCCCCTCGCGCAGGCGGGCGCCATCGTGCCTGGCGGCATCGGTCACGACCTGGCGTCGGACGATTCCGTGCATGCGGTCGATCGAGATGTGGCTCTTGTAGCCGTAGACGGGGATCGCGATGTCGATCGGCTTCGAGCCGTCGGCACGGAGCTTCGCCTTGGATTGCTTGACCGTCCAGCGGCCATCGACGTCCTTCTGCCGCGCCTTCGCGGGCTTGTCGGGCCAGATCTCGGCGGCGGTCCGGCCTTCCCTGATCTGCGCCTTCTCCCCCTCGGTGTTGCGCTGCCGCGGAGCGGCAACCAGCGTCGCGTCGAGAATCTGGCCGCCGCGCGGCAGATACCCCGCCGCCGTGATCGCCCGGTCGAGCCTGGCGAACAGCGCCTCCAGCGCGCCCGCCGCGATCAGCGCCTCGCGAAAATCCCAGAGCGTGTTGGCATCCGGCACCCGGTCTTCAGGTCCGAGCTGGCAGAACCGCATCCACGACAGCCGGTCGCGGACCAGATACTCGGTCTGCTCGAGCGACAGCCCGTGCAGCGATTGCAGCACCAGCATCCGGAACTTCAGCACCGGGTCGAAGGGCGGCCGGCCATCCTTCCAGCGCGGCGGCCGCCCGAGCGCACCCTCCAGCACCGGCCGGAACATCTCGAAGTCCACCGTCGCCGCCAGCGTCTCGAGCGGGTCTCCCTGCGCCGAGATCTCCGCCAGCCGCTCCGTGATCGACCAGAACCCCAACTGACCCGTCATGACCACCCCCCGCTGTCGGGTTCAATGAATCACGACCCGACGCTCAAAGCCAGGTTTTCGGAGGTGTCCATCGGCTTTGCGGCAGAGCGCCTGATGGAGATGGAGGTCGGCGCTGCAACCATTGGGCATCACTGAGTTCGTGCCGCCGCATCGCCAGCCTCCGCCTTGGTGAACCTCACCAAAGCAACCGTGAACCGCCCCATGTCGTTGCAAGAGACGTCAGACAGGACCTGGCTCACATCCAGTTGCTACAGGCCGCCTGCGAGGGCTGCACAACTTCAACAGTATTACTGCCCTGGTTAATAGCGATACAGTCCCGGACCAAGTCACCACGGACAGCCTTATTTTTGCTCCCTTTACCACCCTGGTGGACGCCTACTACTTCACCTTCCGAGTTGAAGACCGGAGAGCCAGAACTTCCTTCAAGAGTATCGCAGCCGTGGGCAAAACCAAGACCTTCAAGACGTGAATAGTCTAAGTCCTTACGCGACGGCTCGAGCGGGGCCACCGACTGAGTGACCTTACATCCCGCATCACGTGAGATGAGCCGCACCGACCCGTAAGGATGCTGAGCGAGTAACAGTTGGTCCTCCGCGGAAGGAATTTCCGATGCAATGCTAACTATGGGCATTTCACCCTCAACATTTTCAAGGCGCACGACAGCAACATCGAGGTAAGGATTCAGATACACAACCGACTCGCACGCACGCGCAACGACTGGCTCTTCAAGATTATTGTCATATCCAAATAAAGCGACAGTCTGGCTGCACAAACTAGGTGCAGCGCGAAAACAATGGCTAGCAGTCATCATCAAGTCCTGCGAAACCAAAAACCCTGTGCACCAATCGCTTCTCTTCATCGGCAGGTTATTGCCGAGCGGAAACCTGTTCTGTCCGACAATCAGCCGGGCCGTTGCCCTCAAGAAAGCAAAGTCCGCCGCTTCGCCGAGCTGCGCGGTGGTCTCAAACAGCGGCTGGCCGTCGACTATGACGTCGACACCGCCGACTGGTTCGCTCGTTCCAGCCCGCGCGGCGATCAAACTTGCCGGCGTTGGCATCGGACCACGGACCTCCAAGAAAACTGCGTCGCTAGAAACAAAATCCGTCCAGAACGCGTCGCCGTTCACATCGTCAAGCGGCACGACCTCGGCAAGCCCCCCTTGTTTATCGAACACATAGACCGTAAAGGCCTGCAAAGTAGCCAAGTCTCCACCGATTTCTACGGCTATATTGGATACTCCAGTTAGACTAATCTCACCACTTCTCCAAGCACCGTCATCCGGCTGCTGGCCGAGGTCGATGCGTTGATTAATCGTCTTCGGCACGTCCCGGCCGACCCACTCAGGACTCCATGCCTCAGCAACGGACCCAAGAGACAGATAGCCCAAACTAGCTATCAGAGTGATCGACGCAAGCCGACTCATGTGCTTCGATACGGTCGTCGACATTGACATACAATGGGGCTCCAGGGACATAGCCGATGAGCCGGCTCGCCTCGATGCAAATAGAACTTTCGTCGCCATCGAATCTAAACTCCAGCACCAAGGATGAATTGAGGCGGCCGCGGGCCTCAGAAGAAAGCACGCCCTTATCATTCCAGACTGTTAAGTTGTACCGATCAGGCTTGTCGCTGAACTGCCTGAATCCAACAATGGAACGCCTCCCGACCTCAGGCCACCAACTAGTGTGGTGTTCGCCCCCAAAACCGTCTATCGGAATGGTCTCCGACGGCTTCCCATCGCCCGTCCAAACACCCAGCAGTTTGCCTGGACGAAGTCTTCTTGCAAGTGCCGGATCGACCTCCTGGCCTTCGACCGGACGAAACGCGATCTGCATTCGGTCAAATCGTAAGGAACATTCTGCATCGAGCAGCCCGCCCATGACATGCCCTTCGAGCCCTGTTGACATTTTACCACACCCGACTATCCGACCGACAAATACTTCGGGGGGAAAAATGCCCATCTGAGAACGAAGAAGAAGCAACACAGCCGAGACCTGTGGCGCGGCGTAACTCGTCCCCTCAACTGAGTAAAAGGCCTCTTCCGACACCGATGGAATTATGACATCCTTTGCGACGGCCGCAATTTCGAAGCTGGGATGAGTGTAACTCCTCACCCCCTTGGCTTCATCCCTCCACGGGACGACAACTCCTTCATTGTTAAGCATCGCGCCCACAACCGTCACCGCCGACTTCAGCTTTCTGTCTTCGGACCTGCATGCAGGGTATACAAGGCATAGATCGCTTGCGACTCTGTGAGCGTCCACCACATTATCGGGCAAGTTGCCGGCAGCAAAAACCATCAACTGAGTATTCTGAATGTTTTCCAAAGATGATCTAAGGTAATTTTCAATCGGCGCAACCAGATCAGCACTCATAGTGTGGCCTGAAAAGTTCCAAACAACATAGTGGCCCGTCAAGCCTTTTATGAAATCTCGCGCCCGTTTTTCAAAATTGTCAGTAGGCCAGTTTGTAAGGTTGAGCTCAAACAACTCGGGAACGGCGTTAGGATCCAGCCCGAACAGCGCCCCACTTTGAGGGTTTGCAGAGGCGACAGCCGCGACCCCGTGTCCATGTCCAACTCCCTGACCTTCCATCCGTTCCAGTTCAAATTTTACCTTAGCAACCAAGGCCTCTTCAATCGGGTTCAGGTTTGCGGCGGTCATGATCTCGTGGCTCAACCATTTCGCGTTGCAGTTTCCAGAAAATACGCAGTGTTCTTTATTGAGGCCGCTATCAACAATAATAATTGAGCGATCGAATCCGTTATCCCCTAAGAAGTCATGGTTTCTATAGGGAAAGTTTATTACATCAAAAACATTAGTAGCTTGCAGCTGTGCTATCGCGGATTCGTGAGGTGTGACTGTGCTGGAATGGAAGTCAGGGGAACCCGAACGAGGCTTCACGATTCCTTCCAGCCGAGGAGTGACGGTGGTGTACTCACTAAGAACATTGCCCGCTTCTAGAGTTGTAAGGCTAGAAATGAAGCGCAACCAATTGGGATCTCCTGTAAGTGATGCAGAATCTTGTTGCCCATACTGAGGATGGCTAACTAAGTTAATGGTCGCGGCTAGAGAAAAGACAGGCAGGCTGACCTCGCGAAATGGACGGTCGACTCCCTCATAGATCTCACTCACGACAGAATTTAGTTTTTCCCAGGCTATTGACTCCTGTGCGTGATCCAAAATCTCGTTCGCTTTAGTTTTCAGAAAATCTCGTACATGGATTTGCTCGGACACGCGGTTGGGCAGTGCATCTCCGGCTGCCATCCTCTTTTGAGAGTACAGGGACGTCCAAAAAGCTATGTTGTTACGTAGGATTTCCGCTACGCAACTAGCGCTCGCAAGCCGCGTCTCCCGGAATTCCTGAATCGTCCCGGTAAAATGGAAAGATTGTTGCGGCTCCGACATCTCGTCGCATCCGAGTGCCCGATCTTGGTACAGCTGCTGCAAGTCGAGGCGCACCCCCGAGTCGATCGGCGCGCTTAGCCAGCGGGTGAAGCTCTGAAACTCTAGGTCAGGTACCCAAAGAGGCCGATCTGGCCTCAGTGTCCACCTAGATTGCGAAGCCTGTGTAATACGGTAGCCACTGACGTGATTGGCAAGCTGAGCGAAACGAAAAGAGTCACTCTCATGGGCGGCTGGCACCCGCGGGCGAACACACTGATCCGAGTTCAGGTCACAGAGAATGTTGTCCATCGCGGCGGACCATTCGAGGAATGGCACCGTCCGACGTACAATCTGCTCTGCTGCAATCCCCGATTCGCCCCCTTTGTCAATCGGCTTGAGTGGCAGCTGACCGACGTTGTGTAGTGCGTGAATTAAGTTACGGATATGGCTACCTAGCGACGCGACGTTATAATTGCGAGAGTCCCAGTCGAGCACTACGGCCTCAATGTTCCACGCGTCGGCTTGCAGGCTTTCGCTAAAAATCTCTGCCCGCGCTTCGCTACAACCTACAAGAAGCGAACAAACCGCAGCGCGGGCTGTGGCAACCCGCCATGCGCTGAATGTCAGCCCCCCGTTCTGAAGCGCCATCGGAACCTCCGCTCAGTGCTCGGGTACGCGTCCCGCCCGCAACCTCGGCGCGTTCACTCCTTACGACATCTACTTCAACGAAGTAATTGACGTGAGATGAGCATAGGGTAGTATAACAGAAAGGCGCGACGTATGCAAATCGTATCGGTCTGTGCGTTGACTCCCTTCATGCTGCCGCACAGGCCCTTGGAGCGGGAGGGCGTGGGATGTTTCGACGGTCTATGGGGGCGGTGCTCTCATTTCTCTTTTTGCTCGTTGCCTCGGGCTCGTCAGTGTCGGCGCAACATGTTTCGGATGCGATCACGACCCGAACGATCGCTGAGTTCTCTCCCCGAGCTCGCGCGGACTTAGTCGATGCACTAGTCAGCAACCGGGGCATCCTCCATGAGGGAGGGATAGACACGGCGAACCGCTTGATTCACTTCATGGCACAGATAGCGACAGAGACCGGGGGCTTTGTTCGTATCGATGAGAATATGAACTACTCGGCGGAGCGCCTAAGAGTTATATTTCCCAGGTACGTGAAGACAAGCGCTCAGGCACAGCGGCTGGCGCGAAGACCGGTTGCTATCGCTAATTGGGTTTATGGTGGTCGGCTTGGCAATCGTGGTCAGACTACAATGGACGGGTGGAACTATCGAGGATCTGGCTTCCTTCAGCTCACTGGTCGTGACAATTACATTGCGCGTGGATCCGAGGTCGGCTTACCTTTAGCAGATAATCCTGAACTTGCCCGCCGCCCCAAGGAAGGCCTTCAGGCGGCGGTGGCTTATTGGGCGGCTAAGTGTAACACGTTAGCTGATAGTGGAACCCTGCGAGATGTTCGACGCTGTGTCAACGGCGGCACTAACGGTCTTGACGAGGCGCGGTTGTGGCACGGGCGAGCAACCCGCGTCTTCGGCCCAGTTTTACTCGTGGCCGGCTTGGAGAGTGAAAACTTGATTTCCGAAGGTATCGCTGAGGAGATTGATGCAGCTAAGGCGATCCTTGAGCGACTTGGCTATTACGAGCCGAGCGGGCTAGAGGCGGCCGATCAGCAGGCGTTTGAAGATGCACTGGAGGGTTTCAGCTTGGATCATGGATTGCCGTATGGTGATGTGTCAGGCGGACCGGGAGTGCTTGAGGGAGCTCAGGAGGAAGGACTGCCTGAAGATCTTCTATACGAACTTTCAGATCCGCAGAATTTGGTTGAGGAGCGAGAGGCTTCTGAACAGGAGACAACACCGACGGAATAACGTCATCCATCTGAGGGGCGTTGTTGCATAATCGAAGAACGTTGCGCGCCAGGTAGGTTTAGCCGCAGGGGTTTGCGATTTTAGGGACGCAAGGCGCGCGCGTCATAGTCGCCCAAGTCAACGGATTCTTCGATTATGCAACATGTGTAACCGCCCCATGTGCAAGAGGGATCTTCGGAGCTGGTCTTGGCGCGGTGTCGGGTGCTGACATGTGTCCGGCCTCTGATGCGGCCATTGTCATGCCGCGGGCCCGTATGGTGTTCGCGGATCAGGCCCCAGATCAACGCCACGTGCTCGGAGGCACTTTGTTACAGGCTGGTTCCTCTGATCCCGTCTCACGACCGTTGCGCCATACTGCTCCTTGCTCTCCTCCGCTCCGACGTCCTCACGACTGACGGTGGCTTTTACGCGGCCGCAGCCGGAGACTGGTAGACGCCGCCGCGGGTCATCAGGGCCCAGACGATCCGTGCCATCTTGTTCGCCAGGGCTACTCGTACCAGCATCCGCGGCTTGCGCATCAGCATCCCGCCGAGCCAGGTGCCCGGCTGTGCCGCGGCATGGACGTGGCGTTTGATGATGACGCTGTTGGCACCGAGGATCAGCAACCGCCTCAGGGAGCGTTCGCCCATCCTCGTCGTGGCCCCGAGCCGCTGCTTGCCGCCGGTCGAATGTTGCCGGGGTGTGAGACCGAGCCAAGCCGCAAAGTCCCGAGCCTTGCGGAACGTCTCGGGTGGCGGAGCCAGGACCGCGAGGGCCGTGGCGATCAACGGGCCGATGCCGGGCACCGTCATCAGACGTCGAGCGACCTCGTTCTCCTTCGCTTGCCGTGCGATCTCGGCATCAAGCTTGCCGATCTCTATCTCGAGATGGGCGAGCGCCACGACCAGCACCTGCAGCGTGGCGGTGGCCGGGCCGGGCAGACCACTGTCTGGATCCTCGACAATGGCGATCAGCCGTGCGGCATTGGCAGCACCTTGGGGCACGATCTGTCCGAACTCGGCCAGATGGCCGCGCAGGGCGTTGATCCCCTGTGTCCGCTGCCGGATCAGAAGTTCGCGCACGCGGAAGAGCATCGCAGCTCCTTGGGTCTCTTCGCTCTTCAGCGGTACGAATCGCATCGTCGGGCGCAAAGCCGCTTCGCAGATGGCTTCCGCATCGGCGGCATCGTTCTTCTGCCGCTTCACGAAGGGTTTGACGTAGGCAGGTGGGATCAGCCGCACATCGTGGCCTAGTTTTGCAAGTTCACGGCCCCAGAAGTGAGCACTACCACAAGCCTCCACAGCGACAGTGCATGGCGGGAGCGTAGTGAAGAAAGCTAATACCTGATGCCGCCGTAGTTTCCTGCGCAGGAGGGCTCGGCCCGAGCTATCAGCCCCGTGGACCTGAAACACGTTCTTCGCCAGATCGAGCCCGATCGTGGTAATCTCCGACATGACCGCCTCCCTGTGTAGATTGTCGCAGACCCACCTTGACACAGAGATGCCGCCGGGGGGCGGTTACATCATCAACGCCAATCGCACCCCAGCTGCGATCAGGCTGAATGCCGATGATACCGACGCCGATCTTGCCCATGAAATTCTCCTTCTCAGCTTGGGTGCCAGGCCTCTGCCCGACTGGAATCCAGCCCCGACCCTCGCAACCATCGGCGCAGCCTCATACGAACGCAGGTGAGGTACGGCGCTGCGAGGGGGCGATCAGCACAGTCGTACCGCGGCAAGCCTGTCGCCGCAAACATGGCGACTGGCTGGCCCGTGTCTGCCTCGAAAAGAGAGATGGCAGGATGCAGAAGCGCCTGCGCGCGCCGGGCCTGCGGCTCAGCCGGACCGCCGCCGAGACAGGAAGAAGCGCAACATCTCCCGCGATGCGTCCGGGCCGGCGGGATCGGTGTGCGAGCCGGCGGCGCGGCCGCCCGACCAGCCGTGGCCGCCCCCATGCACCGTCCATTCTTCGAGAAGGGTCTGTCCGACCCGGGTGGCATGGACCTTCCGCGTATAGTCGCGACCACCCGGCGAGCGGCCGTAGCTTGTCTTGCAGACGAGCGGTGCCGTACGCGACCGTTCCAGATTTCTCAGGAACCCGGCGGCATTGGAGGGATGCACCACGCGGTCGTTGTCGCCGTGGAAGACGATCGTCGGCAGCTGCGGGGGCAGTTTGCCTGTCGGCTGGGGCCCGTTCTTCCCGAGCATGGCCGCCATCGCCGAACGCAAGGACCGGATGTTGCCCAGAGCCAGGCCGGAATGAACGCCGATCGCTGCGAAAAGATCGGGATAGGCGGCGCCGACGATCGCCGCCGCAGTTCCCCCGGCCGAGATGCCGGCGATGTAGATGCGCGCAGGATTGGCACGGCCGAGGGACATCGCATGCCGGGTCAGGGCCGCGATGACGGCGGGCTCCCCTCTGCCCCGACCCTGATTCTTCGGATCGTGCCAGTTCCAGCACCGCCCGACATTCGCCTTGGGCGACTGCTGCGGATAGAGCACCAGGAAGCCAAGCTCGTCCGCCAGCCTGTTCATGTCGGTGCCGGCCGCGAAGTCGGATGCCGACTGGGAACACCCGTGCAGCATGACGACCAGCGGCATGCGCCGGCGCGCCGAACCCTTCGGTGTATAGAGCCTGTAGTCGAGCGTGCCCTGCGGACAGGTGAACGTGTCGGAGGGAAAGCTGCCCGGCGCCGGACGCGGCGGCACCGCGGACGGACTCGGTTTCGTCTGGGGCGACGCCGATGCGCGGCGCTTGCGCTTGGGCTTCGGGGTGGACGGCACCAGGAGACGTGGAAGCGCAAGGACGGCGGACAAGGGTCGCCTTCTGGCGCGCCGCGCCGCGCTGGCCATCGTCTTGAGAAGATCGGCCATGTAATGCCCTGCGCGCACATGATCAGGATGGGAACGGAACTGCGCCTTCAGTCGCCCATGTCGCGGGCCGGGTCAATTCAAAGCCGCTCACGTTGATGAACCTGACTGGTTCTGGCCGCCGAAAGAGCCAGACGGCGTCGCGTGCATTTTCCTGACAGGCCGGCTTCACGACGCCATCCCAAAGGGATAGGCGCACAAGCAGATGTTTTCGGGGGCGCCATGATCCGTGCATACGAATTGTCCGCAGATCGGCTGAAGCCTGTCGCCGCATTGGCCGAGTCCGCAGTCTGGTGGGATCTCTTCAACCCCAACCGGGAGGAGGAGACGGGGCTGGAGCAGCGATTGGGTCTCGGATTGCCCACCCGCGAAGACATGGAGGAAATCGAGATTTCCTCGCGGCTTTACTCCGAGGATGACGGGCATTTCATGACGGCGCTGATCCCGTCGCACACCGATGCCGACGACGTGGTGATCCAGCCGATCACCTTCATCCTTTGTGGTCACCGGTTGGTGACGATCCGCTATACCGAACCCCGCGCCTTCAACACATTCTCGCAGCGCGCCGAGAAGACCGCGCTCGGCCTCAACAGCGGCGAGACGATCCTGCTTGGCCTGCTCGAAGCCATCGTGGATCGTCTGGCGGACATCCTTGAACGGGCCGGGCGCGAGATCGACACGATCTCGCGCAGCGTGTTCGGCCAGAAGGGGACCGCAGCGCGGAAGGATGCCAACTACAAGACCACGCTGGAGGAGATCGGGCGCAAGGGCGACCTGACCTCGAACATTCGCGACAGTCTGGCGACGCTGGAGCGTGTTCTAGGCTTCCTCGGGCCAAAGCTTACCCAGGCCGACAAGGAGGTCCGCGGGCAACTCAAGGCGCTTGTGGCCGACGTGCGGTCGCTGAACGACCATTCGGGCTTCATGGCGCAGAAGATCACGTTTCTGCTGGATGCCACGCTGGGCCTGATCAACATCGAGCAGAACGCGATCATCAAGATCTTCTCGGTGGCTGCGGTGGTGTTTCTGCCGCCGACCTTGGTCGCTTCGATCTACGGCATGAACTTCGAGTTCATGCCGGAACTGGAATGGATCTTTGGCTATCCATTCGCCCTCGGAACGATGGTCCTTTCTGCAATCCTGCCCTATCTCTACTTCCAGCGGCGCGGCTGGCTTTAGGCATTGCTCAAGGATTTTGAGGCGGTGTCGGCAGCCGGCAAGCTGCAAGCCAGGGGACCGGAGGTTGAAGGAGCAATCCCAGGCGAAGAGTGCCAGCATGTGCGGGTCGTCCGGCACCCAGCCCTACTGCGGATAACTGACCTGGTCAGCTGGAGCCGTTTGCGCCCCCACAACGCAGAATGCGTCAGCTGTTGGAGGCCTCGTCGAACGTTGATGTGGCGTTGATGTGGATTGCGGACATGCGAAAGCCCCGCTTTGAGGCGGGGCGTAAGCTGCTGACATATTGTATAAATTTGGTTGCGGGGACAGGATTTGAACCTGTG
>NZ_JACJFU010000027.1:0-32641 GCF_014164635.1 Paracoccus sp. MC1854
TCAGCCTGCCGCAGGATCGCGATGATCTGAGCCTCAGTGTATCTGCTTGTCTTCATTCGAAATCTCCTCGTTCATCTTGCCGAGAAAATTCTACTTATGAAGCCCCTTACTTTCGGGGAGGATTACCCTGCCACCAGCACCTCACGTTACCGGGGGATCGACAATGCTGTCCTTGATAAGGGGGCATTTGAACTCAGCGATGTCGGTGTCGTCCCCCGGGCAGTAGGGCAGCACGCGGGCGGTCGTCGGCGGCCGCAGCCAGGCCGAGGCGATGGCGACGCCGTCTGCCAGCCGCGCCTCGGGCAGGGTCAGGTGCTCGGACCAGAGGCTCATCCGCGTCTGCTGGGCGAAGCTGCGGGTCGCCGCCGTCACCGGCACGCGGTCGTCGAAGACGAAGGCGTTCAGCTCTGAGTCGTGTTCCCAGCCGCGGCGGTTGCAGTTCGCCGAGCCGATCACCGCCAGCTCGTCGTCGAACACCCAGGCCTTGGCGTGGACATAGGTGTGGCGGCCGAAGGTCGGGCGGAACACTTTCCGCTTGGTCGAGCATGGCGGCGCCACCGGCGGGACCGGCGGCGTGACCAGCTGGAAGATGCGGACCTTGGCGGCAAGGTCCGGCGTCAGGCCGCGGGTCAGGACGGTGACGAACTCGCGCCGGTAGGTCCAGATGCAGGGGGTGTCGCCGTTGACGTCCGAAGCGGCGATCACGATCGTCAGATGGGCAATCCGCGGCAGCGCGGCGCGCAGCGCGCGGGTGGCCTCGAGGTTCAGCAGGTACTGGTCCTCCATGTAGATGAAGCGGCGCGCGTTGGCGATCCCGGCCAGCAGCATCGCGCGGATGTCCCGCTCGCGCGGCAAGCCCGAGCCGCGGCGCGGGTTGAACGTGCGCCCGACCAGGCCGAGCAGGTTTCGCCCGTGCTGCTGATGCCGGGCGGCAGCGGCCGGGTCAGGGGCGCGGGCACCGCCGCGCGGCGGCCGCGCAGGGGCGCGCGCGCCTCGATCCGGCGGCTGCCGGGGTGATGGTCCCAGCGGGTGATGAAGGTGCCCAGCAGGTCGAAGGCGGCCGGTCCCTCGACCCGGCAGTGGACGTCGTGCAGGGGACTTCCGCCGCCCCCGCTCATGCTTTCCACGTTCGGCGGGTTGCCGGGCCAGTCGTCCGGCCAGACCGCCCCGCCGGCCTCGGGGATCGCCCCGTCCCAGACCTCCGTCTCGTCCTCGCGGGCGAGGATCGTGCCGCGGCCCACCGGCACGGGCGGACAGGTGATGGTCGAGGGCAGGATCCGGTCGGGGTTGACGTCCAGCCCGCCGGTGAAGCCCACCAGTCCCCGGCCGTCGCCCACGACCAGCAGCTTCTGGTGGTGCGCGCCGCTCCGCAGCGTTTCGCCGTCGATGATCGCGCCGCCGCCGGGAAGCGCGTTGATGCGGTCCGCCGAGGCCTGCGTCTGGCGCCGCTGGGTCAGGTAGATGATGGGGGCCTCCCAGAAGACGGCGCGGACCTGCACCCCGCGCGCGGCGGCGTCGGCCAGCAGGACGCGCAGCTTGCTGCTGGCATCGCAGGTTATCATCGGAAAGTCGTCCACGCAGATCCAGCCGAGCAGGTAGATGAACGCCTCGCCGCCGCTCGCCCCGCGGATCGCGTCCACCATCGCCGGATAGCCGGCGAGCGCGGGCGCGCCGGGATTCTCGGCATCGACCAGGTGGCGCACGGCATTGCCGCTGCGGATCGTGGCGCGGGGACCGATGACGCGGGAAAGGATCGGCCCCCAGCGCGGCGGATCGAGGTCCGAGCGGAAGGGTGGCACAGGCGGAACCGGCGGCGTCGGTTCGGGGCGGGGGCCGATTTTCGGGAAGGCGAAGGGCGCCACGACCTCGACCCGGCGGCTGCTGGCGGGATCGGCCAGCGGCTCGGTTTCGCCGCGGCTGCTTGGGGTGAAGACGAAGCTGAAGGGCCGGCCTCCCGCCCGCCGCCGCAGGCTTGCCTCGATGGCCGCGGCCACCGCTTCGGCCCGCCGCTGGCCCAGCGCGAGGTTGTCGGCCTCGCTGCCGACCGGGTCGGTATGGCCGATCAGCGAAAGGCCGTCCATCGGCGTCGGACTGTCAAGGCTCGCCAGCAGGCAGGCCGCGATGGCGTCGATGCGCGGCTGGTGGATCGGCGGCACGCCTGGCTGGCCGAAGGCGAAGCGGTCCAGCACCTGCCGTTGAGGAAGACCCGCGCAGGCGGCGCGGTCCCCGGCCAGTGCCGCCGCGCCGCCCCCATCCTCCAGCGCCGCGCGCAGGGCGGCCATCGTGCGCGGCCCGGCCACGCCGTCCGCCGCCAGCCCCTGCGCCGCCTGGAAGCCGCGCACGGCCTCGCACGTGGCCCGTCCTGCCACACCATTCTCGGCGAGACCGGCATTGCCGACGCGGTTCAGCGCTGCCTGCAACCAGCGGATGGTGCTGGCGCCTGCAGCGCCATGCGGGGGCGCAAGCTCGGGCTGGGCCACGGTCTCGACATCGGCAGGCCCCGCCTCGGCCGTTCCGGCCAGTGGACCCGCCCAGGAAAGCTGCTGCTGTTCCATCATCGCCTCCCCCTCACGCCGTGCCGGCGGGCAGTTCGAAATGCATGAAATCCTTGCTGCTGGACCAGCTGTCGCCCCAGCGCAGGCCCGCGGCCATCAGCGCCCCGACCAGCGCGGGGTCCAGCGTGCAGAAGCCGCGGCGGGCATAGCCCTCCAGCCGGGTGCGGGTATCGTGGTCGGCAAGCGCCCGTGCGACGGCCCGGTCGGTCTGCGCTGCCTGCCATTCCGGGGTGAAGCCGCGCTGGAACTGCGCGCTGAGGTCGCGCAGCCGCACGGGATCGGTTTCGCGCCGCAGGTCGGCGCCGGTCACCGCCTGGATCACCAGGAAATCGGCCGCCTGCTTCACATGGGGGTTCGCCCGCGGGTTCAGGTCCACAGCACGCCCCAGCCCGTGAAAGCTGAGCCGTCGCGTGCCCGCGATGAACCGCACGTTGAGGCAGCCGAAGCTGGTGACCGGCGGATCGAGGCTGCGGCCCGCCAGCGCCGCCTCGGCCGCCGCCAGCGGTGCGGCAAGGTCGCGGTGCCCGTCCTGCCGCCGCCCGAAGAAGGTCAGCCGGGTCATGTTCCGGGCAAGGTATCCCGCCGCATCGCCCACGCCCCGCGCGGAAAAGGCCGGGACGAAGCCCAGATAGGTGTCGAAGCTATTGTTGAAGTAGCCATGCGTGCGGGGGTTGGCGTCCCATTGGGCGCGGGCAGCCCCCGCGTCGGGCGGTGGCACCGGCGAAGGCGCAGGAGAGCCCCCCTGCGGCCGGTCGGGAGTGCGACGGTTCTGCCGATGCTCCAGCTCCTGCCCGGGGCGAGGGGGAGGCGGATGAGGGGAAGGAGGCGGCGAGGGACGGCGCGCGGGCTCCTGCGGCGGGCGGCGCGCGGGCGCAGCCAGCGCCGCCATCGCCTCCATCAGCGCCAACACCCGGTCGCGGTAGATCCCCGCCCCATAGGCGCGGCTGCCGCTGATCCGCTGACCCATCGTGGCGATCGCCCCGTTCGGCGGGCGGCCTTTGGCCGGTGGCAGCGCGTTCAGCGCCTCGGCCGAACGCGCTATGTGCTGATAGCCGCGCGGCCCGGCGTGAAAGCGCAGGCCCAGCGCCAGCGTGTCGGGCAGCGCGAACCACCGCTCCCATTGGTCGTTGGTGCTGATAGTGCAGGCTTGGTCCGCCGACATCCCGGACCAGGCCTGCCGCAGCGCGAGGATCGCCGGGTCGCCGCCGTTATAGCCCTGCACGAACCCCACGTGCCGCAGATAGCTGGCCCGCCCGGTCGTCTGGATCACCGCCCGGCCGCGGAACTTGTAGAAATCGGTCTCGCAGATGAAGGCGGTGGCGGCCTCGCGCTCGTCGGTCGAAACCTGGTCTTGCGGGTAATAGTGCCCGTGCCACGCGCCGCCGAAGCCCCCGCCCTGCCCGGCAAGACGGTCGGCCCCGCCTAGGCTGCCATGGGCGCGGATATACAGCGGATCGTCGAACAGCGAGCCTGCGGTGCGCCCGCCGCTCAGATGGTTGTAGCTGGCCTTGAAATGGCCCGGATGCAGCTCGATCCGGTCGAAGAAATAGGCAAGGCCCCGGTGCGGGCCCCGCGCGTCGCTGCGCCCGGCCCCTCCCCTGCCGCTGGATTCCGTCCGCCCGGCAAAGTCGCCGTCCGTCTCGTTGAGGACGATGGCCATCAGCGCCGCGAAATCCAGCAGGCTGATGCGGTCCTGCCCGTAAGCCCGGGACAGCCGGTCCCAGAAGGCGTCGAAGCGGGCGCGGGGCGCGGCGCCGGTCGGCATCCTCAATGCGCCGCCCCGGCCGGGGCGGTTGAACGGCCCCTGCCCGGCCAGATTGCGGTTGAACCAGTCGGCAAAGCCTCCTTCGGCGGCAAACCACGCCTGCAACTCGGCGGCATTGCCGAACTCGCGCGAGGCGAGCAGGTCGATGCGCGGCTGGTCGAGGCCGCCGGCGGGCGCCGCCTGCTCGGCAATGTCAGGGAAGCGGCCTTCGTCGGATTCCCCCAAGGCCGCGCGCCGCCGGGTCGCCGGGGCGATGGCGGCCCCGGCATCCGCCAGCAGCCGCCAGCCATAGTGCCGGGGAATGTCGTTATGCGCCTGCGGCACGGCATCGGCTCGATAGCGGCGGGCGAGGCCAGGGTCCGAGGACGTCAGCGGCGCCAGCGCCCGCGCGACGGCCTGGCTGTGGGAGGCGGTGCCCTCGCCCGCGCGGTAAAGGACGCGCAGCGCGCCCTCGCCGGCGGCCGGACCGCGCAGCCTGGATTCGGCCTAGCGGATCAGCGCGGCAGGATCGCCGTAAAGGGCATCGAAACAATGCACCTCGTCGGGGTCGTGGTCCGCAAGCAGCCGCATCAGAGGCGCGCCGCCGCCGGAATGGGCGGTCAGGACCAACCGCCCCGCCGCGACCGGCGCCAGCCCGCCCGCGCGGGCGAACAGCGCCAGCGACTGCCGGATCAGTTGCTCCAAGGCGCCCGGCGCCAGCAGCGCGGGAAAGTCATAGCCGCTGCCGCTGCGCCCGCCATAGAAGTTGCCGCGCGGCAGGATCGCCAGCGTCGGCCGGCTGCGCCCGACGCTGCCCGGCGCGTCCGGGTCGGCGAAATCGAGGCCGCTTGCCGGCAGCTTGTCCCGGTCGATCCGCATGGCGGCCCGACGACCACAAAAGCCGTGCAGGTGAACCACCATATCCACGCGTTCGGGCGCGGACGGCATGGCGTTCCAGCGCAGGACCAGGTCGGGACGGGTGCCACGGTGATTGGCAAGAAGCGGCAGCCGGTCCTCGACCAGCTCGCCCGCGGCGATGCCGCCGGACGTGGGCTGGACTGGTGGGGTCGGCGGGGCCGAGGGCGAGACGAGCGCCAGCGACGCCTCCAGCAGCGCAAGTGCCTTCAGCGTGGCGGGCCCGGCGATCCCGTCGATGGCGCGCACCAGCCCAGCGGGGGCCATGCGCTGCAGTGCCGCGAGGGCGGCGCGCAGGCGGGGACCGTAGCGTCCATCCTCTGCCAGCGGCATGTCGGGCAGGCCTGCAAGGCCCTGCGTCGTCCGCCGCGCGTGCAGCAGGTTCAGCCGCCGTCGCAGCTCGGCCACCGAAGGGCCGGACGCGCCCGGCGCCAGCCCGGCGTCCTGCTCGTCTTCGCCAAAGGTTTCGGCGGCGTCGCCTACGCCCAGACGCAGCAGCAGGGTGTCGGGGGCAGTCAGGCCCGCGCCGGTGGAAAGGCGGCGCAGGAATCGGTCCTCTTCAGCGCGTCGGACCGGCCACAGTTCCGCCACATGGACGAAGCCTCCGGTCGTTGGCAACGGGTCGGTCTCGGCCCGGAAGCCCAGCGCCGCGGCATCCGCGCCGGCCACAAGGCGGTCCGATGCCACGAAGGACGCCTGCACCCAACCCTGCCCCCGGAAGCGCCCGAAGCAGCATATCCCCGCGCCGGGGCGCGACATCGCCCACGGGCTGCCCCGGCCGCAGCAGGACGCGGACGCTGCGGCCGAACAACCGCGGCTGGGGCAGGTTGCGGTCGGCAAGTGCGTGAAACAGCGCGATCAGGGTCGGGCTGTCGTCGGCTTCGCCGTCACCCAAGGCCTCGCCCAAGGCCGAAAGCATCTCGGCCGACGACCCGAAGCGGGCGGCGCAGGCGACCTCGGCCATCATCCGTTCGGTGGCGTAGCGGCCGTCACATTCGCCCGCGTCCGCCGGCATGAAGCTGCGTTCCAGGGTGTCGAGCGCAAGCGCCTCGGTCAGCGCGGCCTGATCCTCGGTTTCGCGGGCGGCGCAGTCGGGGCAGGTCTCGTTCTCGGCCAGGTCGAACTCGCCCGCATCGGCGGCGGCCTGCGCGGCGGCGGCGACATCGCCCGGCTCGGGCGGCAGGTCGAGCGCGGTGGTCACGGGCGGCTCGCCCGGCATGACAGGCGCGATGGGCTGTGCGGCATAGGGCTGCGCGGCGTAAGGCGGGGCCGGATAAGGCTGCGCCGGGTAAGGCGCGGGTGGATAAGGCTTCGGTGCAGCAGGCGAGGACAGCGGCACGCTGAGCGCAAAGGGGCTGGACCGGGCGCCGATCGATATCCCAAGGCCAAGGCCGCCACTTCCGCCGAGGGGGATCTGGAACTGGAACGACAATCCGCCCCCAAAGCCGCTGCGCTGGCGTCGGCCCTGCGCCTCGGGCTGCCATTCGGCGCCGGGATCCTCCTCCGCCCCCTCCTCGCCCTCCTCCTCTCCCTCCATCACCGGCAGGATGGTTTCCTCGAAGCCCTCGTACAGCGGCGCAGAGGCGGCCTCGTCGGCGGCCTGCTGCTCGGCGTCGGAATCGGCGTCGCAATCGAAGGCTTCGTCGGTCTGGTCGGTGTCGTCCTCGAACTCGTCCATGGTGATCTCCTCCCTGTCGGTGATCGGAACCAGCCTGCGCGGCTCCGTCGGGATGGCGGGGGCCGCGGCGGGCGGTCCGTGGATGGCGGCGGCCCGCGCAATCGCCGCGGCCGGGGCGCAGAAGCCCGCGCCAAAGCGCAGGCGCAGCGCGTCTGGCACCGGCTCGACGCTGGCGAACAGGGCGTCGCGGGTTTCGTCGATGGTCAGCGGGCGGCGTGCGGCGGCGAACATCAGCGCGATGGTGCCCGCCACATAAGGTGCCGCCATGCTGGTCCCCGACATCCGGCTGTAGCGCGGCGCCGGGCTGCGGTCGCGCGGGGTCGAGCGGGTGCTGAGCACCCGCACCCCCGGCGCGCCGATGCCGGGGCGGTTGGTGCGCCCGTCGCGCGTCGGCCCGGCACTGGAAAACCGGCCGGGTCCACGCGCCGTCGAATGCGCGTCGTAGGCCGCGACCGCGATCGTGCGGAAGCCGTTGCAGATGGTGCCCACGGTGCAGGTCGGGTCGGCATCATCCGCCGCAAAGCGCAGCCGGCCCGGCCCGGCGGGGTCGCGTTCCACCCAGGCGTGCAGGCGACCGTCTCCGACGGCTTCCCCATGAACCGTCAGCGTCCAGGCGCCGGCCGGTGCATCGCCGTGCAGGAACAGCGAGCCTTGCGAGTCGCCGTTGTTGGGATCGTCGCGGCGGTTGTAAAGCCGCGCCACCACCCGCCCCTCCAGCAGCACGTCGGCCTTGCCGCCCCCGGCCACCGGCCCGGCGTGGATGCCGCCCGGCCCCCGCACCGACAGCGACAGCCGGTCGGCGCGGGGATACCACAGGTCCACCTCGCTGCGGCGGTCGCCGGGGGCGAGTTCCAGCGCGAAGTCATGCTGCTCGCCGGGGTCCAGGGTGGTCTGGGCATGGGCGGCGCGGGCGTAGTAGTTGCCGCAGCTCATGGTCATGGCGCGGCCCGGACGCGCGGCCAGCATGGCGTCGAAGGCCTGTTCGGTCAGGGTCAGCCCGTCGTGCTGGCTCGCCTGCCGGCCAAGGCTGGCGTTGATGACCAGCCGCCGGTCCCCCGCCACCCTCAGGATCAAATCGCAGCCCTCGATCAGGTCGGTGGAATCGCCCAGCGGCCTCGGTCCTTCCGGGGTGCGGGTCGTCAGGTCCACGAAGATCAGGTCGGCCTCGGGCGCCCTGCCCGGCTCGCCCCCTCGACCATGCCGCCGGCCGAGATGCCCAGCGTGTGGGTGCCATGACTGCCGGCCTTGCGGTCCGACATCCACCAGCGATAGCCGAAGGCGGCGAAGGGGTCATCGCGGCGCAGCGCACTGTTGATCCGGTCGCGGTCGTGGATGCGGCCGATGCCGTAGCGGTTGGGCCGGGCGGGGTCATAGGCCGCGCCCTGATCCCACAGCGCCAGCAGCCGGGTGCTGCCGTCGGGGTTGCGGAAGACGGGATGGGTGAAGTCGAGACCCCAGTCGAGATGGGCCACGATCACCCCCTTGCCGGTGGGCCAGCCGGGCGCACGCCGCCCGTCGCCCGGCATCGGCCTCCCGTCGAGGGCGGCGTCCTCGTCCCCGCTGGCGCCATGCCTGATGGAAACGAGTTCGTCGCGCCCGTTCCCGTCCGGGTCGGCCCCGGTCCCGTCTTCGCCCTCGTCCTCCAAGGTGATGGTGTATTGCTGCGGGCGCTTGATGCTTTCCATCAGCGGATAGATCCGCTCGATCGCGGCACGGGGGGCGCGGAAGGTGACGATCCGGCCGAAGCGCGCGATCACCCGCATCTCGGGCGGGATCAGCCCGTCCGGGCGCAGGCGGGCGATCGCCGAAACCTCGTCGCCCGGCTGCCCCTCGGCGATAAGCTCGTGCAACGCGCTTTCCACGGCGGCCCCTTTCCATCGGGCGCATCCTTGCGAACGCGGGTGAATCTCGGGTCGCGGGACGCGCGCAGAGGTCAGCCGCACGCGTCCCGTCGATGGCGGCGGCGCCTAGCCGCCCGCCTGTTTCTTGTCGCCGGCCTGCGCGGTGGGCGGTGCGACCGAGGCGGCGGCCTTGGCCACCATCTCCGTCAGCTTGGCGATGGACTGCTCGATCTTGCCAAGCCGCTCATCGACGTCGCGCCGCAGATCGGCGATCGCGGCGGCGTCGTCGCCCGGAGTCTCGTTGCGCTTCGGCTGGCCCGCGCCAACCTTCAGGGCGATCATGGTTCCGGTGTCCACCATGTCGCCCACCGACGGCGGCGGGGGCTGGTCGAGGACCATGCCCTTCTCGTCGTCGGCGCTCTCATGCAAGGACACATCGGGCACCAGCCCCAGCTCCTTGAGCCGGCGGCGCACGTCGTCGAGGGGCTGGCCGATAAGGTCCGGCACGTCCACGAGCGGCGGCCCCACCGGCCCGGTCACCTCGCCCGAGCCGTCCGAACCGGACCCGTCCAATCTGTCCATGTCGCGGTGGCGCTGGACCGCCACCAGCGCGGGGGCAAGCGCCAGCGGACCCTGGATGACCATGGCCGCGGCGGTCAGGGCGATGCATTCGTCCACCGGCAGCCCGCCCTCCTTGGTGATGTAGCCGGCGAACAGGGGATTGTAGTTTGCCATCACCGCCCCTCACTTCTTGGACTTGTCGAAGGTGCCGGTGGCATAAAGCAGCCCACCGATGGCGATTAGATTGTTGGTGTTGCCCAGCAGCCCGCCCGGCGACGAGCCGGGGCCGGCCGCGGTGGCGGTGGTCCCGCTCGCGAGGTCGGGACTGACCAGGTGGATCAGCGGGGCGACCTTCTCGAACTGGGTTCCGCTGGTCAGCAGCGGGATCAGCGCCGACAGCGTCTGCGTGGTCTTCAGATCCGACCGCAGCTTGTCCACCTGCCTGCGGGTGACGGTTTCGAACCGCTGCTGGCTGGCCGTGGCGGCCCGCACGCGCCCGTCCAGCGTCTTGATGCCGGTGGCATTGGCCTGCATCTCCTGCCGGACCTGCGCCAGCGAGGCGGCAAGCTGCGCCTGCGTCACGGGGCCAGAACTCGGGCCTCGGCCGCGGAACGCATTGGCGCCCTTGGCGGTGGGCACGGGCCGCTGGGGTCTGCCGCGCCGGCGGCGGGCGGCTTCCCAGTTCTCGGCCTCGAAATAGTTGTCCCAGTTTTCGCCGGGCCAGTTTTCGCTTGGCCAGTTCTCGCCGGCCCAAGACTCGCCTTCGGCGAAATCCAGATCCTCGGTGTCAGCATAGGGATAAGTCATGATGCGGTTCCTCCTCTGTTGACCGTGGCCGGGTCGAAGGACGGCGGCCTCGGGGTCGGCTGCGGCCACGGCCGGCGCGCAGCCGTGCGGCGCATGACCGCGCGCGCGCGATCGAGCGCCGGCACGACGAAGCGAGGGAACGCGACAGGATCGGGTGCGCGCGCGCCGGGTTCGCCCGCGCCGTGGCAGGTCGGGCAAAGCAGATCCTCGCCAAAGCACAGCGGACAGGCGCCCAGCGCGGCGGCCAGCTCCTCAAGCCGGCGGCGCACCTCCTCGCGTTCGGCGAACAGGCGGCGGGCGGTGTCGCCGAGTTCGGCGATGGCGTCGGCCTGCTCGGCCCGGACCTCCTCGCGCAGTTCCTCACGGATGCGGTCGGTCTCGGCCTCGTCCTGCCCGGCCATCAGCTTCATCAGCCAGTCCGTGCCGCTGCCGCCGTCCCCTTGTCCCGCCAGCGCACCCAGAAGCGCGCGGCCCGGGTCCGCGGCATTGCTGCGGATCGCGTCCAGCAGCGCCAGGCCGGGCAGCGTCACGTCGGGGGGATGCGGCCCGGCCGGATGCTGCGTCACGTCGCCATGATCGCCGCCGCCCGCCATCCCGATGTCCTCGATCTCACCAGGCATGGCGCGCCTCCATCGGATCAAGCTCGGGCGCGTAGTCCATCTCGGCCAGGTCGGCCATGTCCATCGCGTCGATGAACTCGGCCCATTCGACCTCGTCGTCCCAATCCTCGATGTCCTCGCCGTCCCAGTCCTCGCCCTCGTCCTCGGCTTCGGAACCTTCGCTGGCGAGATACTCGGCCTTGATCGTTTCGATCATCCGTTCGGCCATCGCCTCGTTCATCATGTCCCACAGCCGCGCGGCGCGATCCGAGGCGCTGGCCGGATCGCCGATGAAGCCGCCCTCGCCGTCGGCCATGAAGCCCAGCGCCTCGGCTTCGTCCGCGCCTTCCGCCTCGGCCGCCACCCGGTTCGACAGGTGGCCCAGCAGTTGCGCGAAGGCGGCGGTGGGGACGGCCTATCCGGCGGCGCCCACGGGAATGGTCGGTCGGCCCAGCGGTCCCAGCCGCAGGGCCGCCAGCGCCTTCTGCACGTCGGGATTGCGGGTCGCCGCGGCCAGTTGGCCCGGCGCGCCGCCCCCGCCGAACAGCCCCCCCAGGGCCGAGGCGGCCTGCGGCGAGCCCAGCAGCCCGGCAATCTGGCCCAGCGCACCGCCGCCCATGCCGCCACCGCGCATCAAGGCTCCCGCCTGTGGCGAGCCCAGCATCCCCGCGATCTGCCCCAGCGCCCCCGCTGGCCCCGGCTGCCGGCCGGGTCGGCGGGGGCGCCAAGGCTTCCGACGGCCGAGCCGAGCGTCCCGCCCAACTGGCCCATCGGCGTCAGTCCGCCCGCCAGCTGGGTCACGCCGCTCAGTGCCTGCCCGACCTGCCTTGCGGCGGCCTTGCCATAGGTGCTCAGCCCCCCGCCGACGCCGCCGGTTGCGGCACCCGCGATGATGCCGGGCAGCCCAAGGGCCGAGCCCGCCGCCGCGCCCTTCAGGACGCCGCCGCCGATAGAGGCGATGCCCGGGGCGGCCTTGCTGGCGAAGCGGCCGACATCGCGGGCGGCCGAGGAGAGGGCCTTGCCGATGTCGCCGAATATCCCCTCAAGATCCTCGTCGATGCCTTCCGCGGTTCCGGGTCCGAAGGTTCCGTCCACGACATGGCGCAGTTGTGCAGTCGGCATCGCAGCCAGTTGCGCCTGCACCACCTGGCGCAGGTTCTGCAGGTCGTTTCGGGGCGGCTGGTTCATCAGCATGAAATCTTCCATGACTCTCACGTCTCCTTACCGGCAGGGCTGCGACAACAGCCGCGCAAGCAGCGCCCAAAGCGCCTGGAATGATGCGAAGGCCCCTTGCGGCTTGCCGGAAAGATCGCTGAGGGTCCCCCGGACGACAGGCTCGCGGCCGTCGTGTTCCGACCAGATCCGCAGCAGCAGCGTCCGCGCAGGCGCGCGGGCGCTGGCCTTGGCGCTTCCTTGTCGTCGTCGGCACCATCATCCACCTCGTCCTCGCGGCGCTGAAGGTTGATTGCGACTCACAAAGTCCCATGGCGGGATCACCGCAGCATCACCGGGACGTCACGGCGGAAGGATTCCGCGCACCAGGGCGGCTGCAGGTCAGCAGGTCAGCGCGCGATCTATGATGCGCAGCGTTTCCAGTACCTTGTCGCGCGCGTCGATCAGCGCCGCCCGGCTGGTCGCGTCGTCAGGAACGGCCGGCAGGAGCACGGGAATGGCCGCCCCGTGGTCCTCGCCCGCGATCGTCGCAGCCAAGGCCCGGGTTTCGGGCATGGGGGCGACTCCCAGTTCCTGCGCCAGGATCGCCTCGCACCGGCGGTATTGCCGCAACGCCAGCGCCCGGTTGCCGCAGCGCAGATGGGCCTCCATCAGCAGGCGCTGGGCATCCTCGCGCAGCGGCTCTGCGGCGCAAAGACGGCTGGCGCTGACCTGCGCCTCGGACCAGGCGCCCGCCTGTGCCGCCGCCGCGGTCAAGGCATAAAGCGCGTCCAGATGCAGGCTTTGCAGCCGCGCCCGCTGAAGCATGATCCATTCCTGGTCGCGTTCGGGCAGGAAGGGGCCGCGATATTGGCCCAGCGCGTGGACAAGCCGCCGCCGCTCGCCCGGCAACGCCAGCCGCTGCGGCGCGGCAAGGACTGCGGTCAGCCGCCGCTCGACCGCGACGGCGTCCACCCAGGCATGGGCGTCGAGGTTCAGGGCGATGACCTCTCCTTCCGCGACGATCATCGGCGCGGCCTCGGCCAGAGCCGAGCGGATCCGCCACAATGCCGTCGCAAAGCGGTGCCGCGCGCCATCCTCGTCCTGGTCCGGCCAAAGCTGCGCCATCAGGCCGCCGCGCGTGGCGCGATGATGGGGCGAGGCCAGCAGGCAGCCGAGGATCGGCCAGGCTAGGTCGGGCAGCGCCGCGCGATCATGGCCGGCGGCAGGCCGCCCCGCTTTTGCCGCGCCCGTTCGCAGCAGGGCTTCCTCGCCGCAGAATCGCAAGGCCAGATGCGCCAAGGACCGCCCCCCTCGTTCCTGCCGCCCCTTCCGCCCGGAACGCACCGGGCGTTGCGCGGCGACGCGGGAAGCGGCGATGCCAGCGGCGGCACGTCCGTTGCGACGGTCGCCGCCCCCATCACGGCAGAGGATGGTCAGGTTGCGCGGCGGCTGCGTCCACCAAACGGTGGAAGGCGCAACCTGGACGTGATATTTTCCCGCTGTCGCACCCTGAGGGGCCGTGCAGATGTCGCCTTCCCTCGACGCCGCTGCGGTCAGCGGGCTGATCGCCGCGATCTATGATTGCGCCGTCGCCCCCGACCGCTGGCCGGAGATGCTTGGACTGCTGCACCGGCGGCTTGGCTTTGCCAACGCCATCCTCGCATTCAGCCTGCTTCCCTCGGGCGTCATGGTCCGTATCGAGACCGTCGGCGTGCCAGAATACCAAGCCCGGCGCCTGGCCGACTTCGAGGCCGAAGAAATCGCCCAATGGGCCGAGGTGATGGCCGCCCTGCCGATGGAGGAGCCCGCCGTGCTGTCCCGTGTCGATCCCGGCGGGGCCATGCTGAGGGGGCGGTTCTACCGCGAATGGGCCAGACCTCAGGACCTGACCGACGCGATCTGCGTCACGCTTGCGCGGGATGGAGGAATAGTGACCTCGCTGATCATGGGCCGACAGCGCGATGCCGGGCCGATCACCGATGCGGACATGAACGCACTGTGCCTGTTTCTTCCCCACCTGCGGCGGACTGTGGCCATCAATCGCGTCTTCGAGCGGCAGGCGGCAGCCCTGTCTGCCTTTCGGCAGGTGGTCGATGCACTCGCCGCGCCGATTTTCCTTGTGGACGGAAAGCTGATCCTGATCCACGCCAACGAGGCCGGCCGCGCGGCGCTCGCTTCGGGCGATCGTGCCCCGGGGCGTGGTGTAGGAGCGCCGGGCCTTCGGAAAGGTCCGAGCCTGATCAGGACGCCACGGCGGGCAGCCTGACGGTGGGATTGTCTGTGACGCGCGCGAGCGTTTCAAGGCTCATGTATCGCCGCGCCACGGCCCATTCGTCATTAGTCTCCAGCATCAGCGCGCCGACAAGCCGGACGATGGCTTCGTCATTGGGGAAGATCCCGATGACATCTGACCTCCGCTTGACCTCGCGGTTGACCCGCTCGAGTGGGTTCGTCGACGCGATCTGCGCCCAGTGCTCGCGCGGGAACGACATGTAGGCCAGGACATCGTCGCGGGAGGCGTCCATGAGAGCGCCGAGCTTCTCGTTCTTCTCGCGCAGTGCGTCGGCTACGGTGTCCCACTGAGCCTCGGCTTCCGCCTTCGTCTGCCTCACGCGAAGATCGTCTTCAGCATCGCCGCAACCGCCGTGCGGCTCTTGGTCGGCACGTGCGCCAGGGCGTTCCGGAGCCAATGAATCCGGCACCTTTGATGCGTGGCGTTGAACACCCGGCGCGCTGCCGCGCGCAGGCCCTTGTGGTCGTCGGCGATGACCAGCTTCACGCCGCGCAGGCCGCGGTCGGCGAGGCTACGCAGGAAGTCGGTCCAGAAGGTCTCGGCTTCCGAAGGCCCCGTGGCGACGCCAAGAACCTCGCGCTTGCCGTCCTCGTTGACCGCGACAGCGATTATCACGGCACGGCTGACGATGCGTCCGCCCTCGCGGACCTTGAGGTAGGTGGCATCGAGCCAGAGGTAGGGCCAGGCTCCCTCCAGGGGCCGGGAGAGGAACGCGTTGACGCGCTCGTCGATCTCGACGCAGAGACGGCTGACTTGGGACTTCGACATGCCGCCCGCGCCCATGGCCTTGACCAGGTCGTCCACGGACCGGGTCGAGACGCCATGGACGTAGGCTTCTTGAATGACGGCCACGAGCGCCTTCTCGGCCGTTCGGCGCGGCTCGATGAAGCTCGGGAAGTAGCTGCCCTTGCGCAGCTTCGGGATCTCCAGCGCGATCCGTCCGGCGCGGGTGTCCCAATCGCGATTGCGGTAGCCGTTCCGCTGGACTTCCCGCAGAGGCGAACGCGCGCCCTTCGCCGCGCCCGTCCGCGCCTCGACCTCCACATCCATGATCCGCTCGGCCGCGAAGGCCAGCATCTCGCGCACGAGGTCGCAGTCGGCCCGCTTCTCAACCAGCTCGATCAGCGCCATTCTCTTGTCGGTCATCGTCGTCTCCGTTCCGGTTCCAGGTCTTGCAACCCGAACCTTCTCCGAAGACCGGCAATGGCCGCCAGCGTCACCCCGGCCGCGCGCTGCGCTACGCTGGGTCTCCGCGCGCGGCCTCCTACACCAGCACCAGGGGCACGGCCCTTCGGGCGATCCGCTGCGCCTCGAACAGGGCCGGCTGCGCCTCGCCATTCCCGCGGCGCGGGGGACGCTGCAGCAGGCGGTGAACCGCGCTTGCGGCCTTGCCGCGGGGACCGGCGCCTGCGGCAGCGGAACCCCGGTGTTGCATGATGACGGCCGCCTGTCGGCGCTGCATGTCATGCCCCTTGCGCTTCCCGGCGCGCCGGCCGGTGGTGCCCAAAGGCTGGAAAGCCGCGCGCTCTGCGCGCTTTTCCTGTCGGACTGCCGGGCGCCTTCGGGCGCAGCCGCCGTGGACGCGAGCGCCTTCGGCCTGACCGCCGCCGAGGTGCAGGTCTTCTCGCATATCGCCTCGGGCATGACCGTCAGCGCCGCCACCGAGGCGATCGGCGTTCGCCCCAGCACGGTCCGCACCCACCTGCTGCGGCTGTTCAACAAGACCGGCACCCACCGGCAGGTGGATCTGGCGCTGCTGGCCGACCGCCTTGGGGGGGCCGCTGCGGGAATGATCTTCACCCTGGCGCGGCCGTCCGGTGAGACGATGCGTTTGTGAAACGCAGAGCCTAGACCGGGCCAGTGATGCGTGTTTATCGATCACTCGCTGCGGCTGGGGTGGAAGCCGGCAGCTTCCTTGCGCAGCCGGGCACGGGCCATCTGCGGGACCTGCCACGAATCTTATATCCAGTTGCGACCTACGCCTGGTGGTCATTTGCCCTGCCACCAACTTTGGACCGCCCGAAGCTGGAGTTTTCGGGCTTTGTCACGACGGCGGGCTGGTGAGGCCGTCGGGAAAATGCAGTGCGCTCGGGACTTTGTATTCGATTGCGCTATGGGGTCGATCGTCGTTGTAGCGTCCTCGCCAATTTTCCAGCTTTTCGGCCGCATCGGCAAGGCTAATGAACCAGTGTCTGTTCAGGCATTCGGATCCGAGCCTGTTTTCGAACGCCTCAGTGAAGCCATTGTCGGTCGGCTTGCCGGGACGCGAGAACTCCAGTGTCACCTGCCTGGGCACTGTCAGATAAACTCGGCTTGCCCGAGGAGAAGTGGCCGCCCTGCCCTGCTGGCATGACCCAGCGCAGCGCTTTCCGGCACTTCAAGACCTCGCCCTTCGCACCGGTCAGGATGCCGATCATCCGATATGGCCGCCGATCCGGCAGGCCTCCTTTGACTGCGACAGCGTTCCCGGGCCGCCGATCTCCATGACATGATCGGCCCTACGGCCGCCGGTCAGGTCGAGGAGGTACCCGTTGGAGCCTCAGATCGTCATGCCGCTTGAGAGGTGATCGGCGCCTCCGGCCGGAGGGCGGTGCCGTTGACCTGCCGCCTGCCGCCCACCCTCGAACCTCCGGCTGTCCAAGAAGCCTGACACGCCTCCTTGCTTCCGGCTCCGTATCCGGCTGATCTTCCGGCAGCCGCCCCGCTCTGCCTTCAAACTCGACACAGGAGATTTTCATGTTCATCGCCATGAACCGCTTCACCGTCCCGATCGAGAATGCCGCCGATTTCGAGACGCTCTGGCTCGGCCGCGACAGCCGCCTGAAGGAGCTGCCCGGCTTCGTCCAGTTTCACATGCTGAAGGGTCCCGAGGAGAACGGCGCGCGGCTCTACGCCTCGCACACGGTCTGGGAAAGCGAGGATGCGTTCCGCAACTGGACCCGCAGCCAGCAGTTCCGCGACGCCCATGCCGGCGCGGGCGAGACCCGCAAGCTGCACAGCGGCTCCCCGCGCTTCGAGGGCTTCACCGCCATTCAGGAAATCACCGCCGAAAAGGCCTGAGCCCCGGCGTGACCGTCGGCTGCGCGACCTTAGGGTTTCGCGCGGCCACAGCCTTCTTCAGCACTTCACTCCTGACAGGCCAAGGTAGCGCGTTCCTCTCGCGCGACCTCGACCTGCGGGCTTGCGCCAGGCGCGTTGTCTTGGAGTTCTCGCGCGCGGGCAAGCCGACCGACAATGGTTTCATCGAAGCGTTCAACAACAGGCTCGGATCCGAATGTCCGAACGCTCACTGGTTCATGAACTTTTCCCATGCGCCCGAAGGGTTCTCGGATGCCAGTCGCACCGTTTACCCCTTGGCGAGATAGGGGATGGATCCTGCCAGGTCGGTGTCGTCGATCAGGTAAAGGTTGCTGACGCTGCCTGCCTTCCGGGCCTCGCCAAAGGGCGCGTATTCCGGGTCGGTGGCGAACGCCGTCGCTGCTTCGCTTGAGGGGAACTGGATCAGCGCGATCAGCGAGGCGTCGGGCGCCTGGCCTTCCAGCGCCTCGATCCTGCCGCTGCGCGACAGGTAGCGGCCCCCGTGGCGCGCGACGATGTCGTGGACCTTGGCGGCATAATCCGGAACCCAGCTGTCGTCGGTGATCTTCACCTCGGCGATCAAATAGCATGGCATCGGTGCTGTCCCTCTTCCCTGTTGTTGAACGATCGTCCGTGCAGTGGGCAGGGCGCCGGCCCTGCCCCTGTGGTCACGCCGCCAGCCGCTGCGACTGGTACCAGGCGGTCTCGAAGTCGATGTAGCCCGTGAAGGACACCGGGTCGCCGAAGGGCAGGATCTGGGTGGCCCAGAAGCCGCCGACGCCGTTCCGCCGGTCGATCCAGTAGAACAGGTTGGCAAGGCCCGCCCAGCCCAGCGCCCCAGCCGGGCGGCCGGTCGGCGCCGCCTCGTCGTTGATCATGAAGGGCAGCGACCAGGACTTGGAGAGGCCTGGGAAAAATTCGGCGTCGTTCGACAGCGACGGGATCACGCCCGGCAGCATCGTGACCTTCGCGTCACCCAGATGGTTGCGCTCGGCCATCGCCACCGTCTCGGGCTTCAGCACCTGCCCGTTCTCGCCGCGCCCGTCGTTCAGCCACATGCGGATGAAGCGCATGTAGTCGCCGACGGTCCCGTAAAGGCCATGCCCGCCCATGTGGATCTCGGGCCTGTCGGGCAGCTCGAAATCGGTCGCCGTCAGGCTGCCATCGGCATTGCGGTTGTGCATCCCCGCAAGTCGGGCGCGCAGCCGGTCGTTCAGCTCGAAGGTCATGTCGGTGATGCCCAGCGGCTCGAAGATGCGGGACTCGAAGACCTCGCCCAGGCGCTTGCCGGTGATGCCCTCGACCACCTGGCCGACCCAGTCGATGTTGCTGCCGTATTCCCAGCGCTCACCGGGGTCGAACTGGAGGGGCGTCATAATGGCCGCGCGGGAGGCGGTGATGACGCTCGGCTGGCCCTTGTCCTGGGCAAGACGATTGTAGGTCTCGCTGAAGAAGTCGTAGCCGAAGCCCCCGCTGTGGGTCAGAAGCTGCCGTGTGGTGACCTTGCTTTTCGGCGCCCGCAGGACCGGCTCGCCCTGCGCGTCGAAGCCCTCGATCACCTGCAGCGTGCCGATGTCGGGGGCGTAGGTCTCGGCCGGGGCGTCAAGGTCCAGCCTGCCCTCCTCGACCAGTTGCAGCGCGGCCGTGGCGGTGATCGCCTTGGTGGTCGAGAACAGCGCGAAGACGCTGTCGGTCGTCATCGGCTCGTCGCGGTCGAGCCTGCGCTGCCCCGCGGCGCCTTCATAGAAATTACCCTGCCGGTCGGTTGCCATCGCGACGACACCCGGCACCCGCGGCTCGCTGGTGACGACGCCATTCAGCACGCGGTCGGCGGCGGTTGTGAAATCCTCGTTCATCCTGTGCTCCCTTGCGGAACCTGAGGTTCCCGTTGCGAGGCCACGCCGGTGCCTGCCCGCGCCGGCGCGATCCTGTTCATGCCATCGCGAAGCTGGGATAGCCGGCCGCTGCCTCCTCGGCGCATTTGCGGCGATAGGTGCCGACGCCGCCGGTATAGGACAGCACGCGGCGCGGCTTGCCGGGCACGTTCGATCCCAGGTACCAGGAATTGGTCTTCGAGATCAGGTTCGCGCTGGCCGTCTCGTCATGATGCTTGACCCAAGCTTCCTCGCCTTCCTCGGTCGGCTCGATCACCGACTTGCCCTGTTCGCGCATGGCGCGGATCGTGTCGGTGATCCATTCCGTTTGCTGCTGCAGGCAGGTCGTCATGTTGCAAAGCGCGGCCGAGGGTGCGAGCGGCACCGCCGTCGTGAACATGTTGGGATAGCCATGCACCATCAGCCCCATCGTGGTGCGGATGTCGCGGCCCCAGTCCTCGCGCAGCGAACGCCCGCCGCGCCCGCGAATGTCGATGCGCGTCAAGGCGCCTGTCCCGGCGTCGAAGCCCGTCGCGAGGATGATGACGTCCAGATCGTAGCGCGTGCCATCCGCCAGCTCGATCCCGTCGGGCGTGATGCGGGCAATGGGGTTGTCCTTGACCGGCACCGCCTCGACATTCGGGCGCAGGTAGACCTCGAGGTAGTTCATCTCCAGCGGCACCCGGTGCGTGCCGAAGCCGTAGTCGGTCGGAATCAGCAATTCGCAGAGCCTTGGATCCTTCAGCCGGGCGCGCATCTTCTCGCGCACGAACTCGGACACCTGCTCGCTGACCTCGGGGTCGAAGAACATCTCGCCGAAGGACGCCAGCCACAGCTTGAGCGAGCCGTTCTCGTAGCAGTCCTCCAGATGCGCGCGGCGCTCCTCGGGGGTCAGGTCCTTCCACTGCTTCTCGAAGTCGTATTCGAAGCCGGTGAAGGTGTTGGGCAGCGTCTGGCGCAGTTCCTCGAACCGCGCCTTGTAGGCGGCGACCTCCGGGGGGCCATAGGAGGGGTTCTTCATCGGCAGCACATATTGCGGCGTCCGCACGAAGACTTTCAGCTCGCCCACCTCGTCCGCGATGGTCTGGATCACCTGAATGCCGGTGGCACCGATGCCGACCACGCCCACGTGCTTGCCGGTCAGGTCGATGTCTTCCTTCGGCCAGCGCGAGGTGTGGACGATCTGCCCCTTGAAGCTGTCCTGCCCCGGGAAGACGTCCGCCATGGGCGCGGACAGCATCCCGCCGCAGGTCACCAGGAACTGGGTATCGAAGACCTCGCCCTTGTCGGTGGTGACGGTCCAGCGGTTCCGGTCCTCGTCAAAGACGGCGCTGGTGATCGTGGTCGAGAAGCTGATGTCGCGCCGCAGGTCCAGGCTGTCGGCAATATAGCCCAGCCAGCGTTCGATCTCGGGCTGCTCGGGAAAGCGCGAGCTCCATGACCAGTTCTTGTACAGGTCTTCCGAGAACAGGTACTGGTAGATATAGGCCTCGGAGTCGAACTTGGCGCCGGGATAGCGGTTCCAGTACCAGGTGCCGCCCACGTCGGCCGCCGTGTCGAAAGCCCGCACCTTCAGGCCGAGCTGGCGCAACTGGTGCAACTGATAGAGCCCCGCCACCCCGGCCCCGATGATCAGCGCGTCCAGTACCTGCTGGCCCGCCGATGCTTCGGCCTGCGGCGAGATATGAGAATCCAGAGCCATCGATATTTTCCTCCTCCTGAATACGGGTCCCTCCCCGGACCCGCCGAGGGCGGCAACTGCGCCCCCCGCTGGGAAAGATTATGAACGGGCCTCCTGCGGGTCTTGAACGAATGGAACAGTCCTTTGAACTTTCCGGTGATCGATGCCAGCCCGCGTCCGCCCCGGCGTGGTGCCGAGATATGCACGGAAGACGCGTGTCATGTGGGCCTGGTCGGAAAACCCCGCTGCCGCTGCGATCTGCTTGAGCGACAGCGAAGACTCGGACATGAGCGTGCGCGCCCTCTCGATCCGGCGTGCGGTGATGAGGCCGTGGGCCGAGCAGCCAAGTGTGCTGCGCAGCAGCCGGTTCAGCGTCCAGACTCCCATGCCGAGCACCGTCGCCATGCCCTCGATGGTGATTTCGCCTTCCAGGTTGGCATTGATGTAGTCGTCCAGCAGGCGGCGCTGGGCTTCAGACAACTGGCGCGGCGCGCGTTCGCGGAACTGGCAGGTCGCATAATTGCGCAGGAGGTGGACTGCCATCTGGATCGACAGGGCCTCGGCATAAAGCGGGCTTCCGTCGCCGCCGCGCCTGGCCTCCCGCAGGACCTCGGCGGCAATGTTGGTCAAGGTCGCGTCGCAGCCATGCAGGACGTCATGCAGCGTCACCTCGGCCACGTCGCGGCCCTGCATGTCACCCGCGACCTTCGCCAGAACCTCGCCCGACAGATAGACATGCGAGACTTCCAGCGGCTGCGTCCAGTGCCAGTGCGAATGGGTTGCAAGGCTCAGCAGCGAGAAGATTCCGGGCTGGCATTCCGCTCGCGACCACCGTCCGCCGACCTGCCGGTCCATCGGTGTAACCCCGTGCAGGTAGTGGACGATCATGTAGTGGTCCATCGGAGGAATCACGACATCGAGACCGCGATAACGATAGGTCCGCTGGCCGATGCCCTTCCACCGCAGTTCGCCACTGTCGGTCAGGATGTCCCCAGGCACCCAGAGGGGAAGCTCCTCGGGCGAAATCAGTTCAGCGTCACGCGCAACAAGGGAGTCACCTTCCTTCACGGCGTCGGCTCGGCACGAGACAAGGGACAAATCACATTCAGACTGGCATGACAGCAGTATCGGAAACCTCCTGGCAAGACTTGGTGTGCTGGACGCCTCTTGCGAAAGGATCACTGCATCAGCCAATCACGACCCGGCTTCGCGGCGCAATATTTCTTTTGTCTGATGAACCAAAAAGCTTTCAAAGTTGCACATGCCAATCCTCGAAGGTTCTTGCAGCAGGCTGACCTGCCCCCCGGAACGTCTCTCGTTCTGATGTAGAGTTTGCTTCATCACGACCGAGCAGACGCAATGAGGAAAAGCCGCTTCACCGAGGCGCAGATCATCGGAATGATCAAGGAACAGGGTCAACGCACTGCGTTGACGGCCTGGCGACGGCGGAAGTCTGTCGGCGCCATGGGCTGAGCCCGGCCAGGTGTCTCACAAGCTGAAGTCCAAGTATGGCGGCATGGACGTGTCCGACGCTCAGAGGCCGAAGGCGCTCGAGGACGAGAACGGCAAGCTGAAGCGATTGCCGGCGGACGCGATGCTCGACAACATCGTGCTGAAGGATCTGCTGGGATCGAAGCCATGGGACGCCACTGGTCCGAGGACCATGGCTGAGGCCTGACGACACCGAACGCGCGGCGGGAGGCGGTGCTGCGGGCCATGCGGGATCACGACATCTCGCAGCGCCGGGCCGTCGGCGGCATGCGCCGACCCTGGTCGGTGTCGATCCGAAGACGGTGCGGCGCGGACGTCCGCCTGACAACCCCGAGATCCGCAAGGTCCTGCAGGAGATCGCAGCCGTGCGCCGCAGGTTCGGCTCTCGGCGGATCGGTCTGCTGCTGGCGCGCAGGGGCATGCTGATGAACCCCAAGAAGCTCTATCGGCTCTACCGCGAGGAGGGCCTGGCGGTGAAGCGGCGGCGTGGCCCCAGGCGCGCCCGGGGCACCCGCACGTCGATGCCGGTGGCCCTTGTGCCGAACCAGCGTTGGTCGCTCGACTTCGTGGCCGACACCTTCGGCGCCTCGCGCAAGTTCCGCATACTGGCGGCAATCGACGATTGCTGCCGGGAGAACCTGTGCCTGATCGCCGACACCAGCATCTCGGGTGCAAGGGTGGCGCGGGAACTGGACGCGCTGGTGCGGATCTACGGAAAGCCTGCCTGCGTCGTTTGCGACGTCGATCTGAACCGCCCCGGGTTTGCTGGAGAGTAAATACTCAAAGGATGAGCCTATGACGCAGCAAAAATTCACCTCCGCCTATCCGGCCGAGCTGCGCGAACGCGGTGTTCGGCTTTTCCGAGAGAACCGGGCCGACTACTCCAGCGACACGGCCGCCTGCAAGGCGATTGCCCCGAAGCTTGGCTGTTCGTCCGATAGCCTGCGCGTCTGGTGCCAGCAGGCCGAACGTGACGCCGGACAGCGCGCCGGACGCTCGCGCTACCTGATGGCGCCACGTCCGGCGCGCTTGCCTCAAATCCACCCGAAGACGACCAATCTCAAACCCACAGGCTCTCGTCATGACCGAGGCACCAACGGGGCGCAGGTCAGTCACCGTCAGCGTCGATGTGACGAACAGGACAGTGATGGATGCCGCCCCGGCGAAGTCATCCGCCTGGATCACAAGGGCCGGACGCGGCTTGCCGTGCTCACCTTGCAGCGCGACCGTGACCAGATCACCGCGCTTCACTCCCAGCCTTTCACGTCATCGAAGCCCACCTCGGCCTCAGGTCCCCGATCCCTTGCAGGATCAGGGACCCACCCGAAACGGGCCGGGACGCAGGTCTTACTTCTTCGTGGCGCGGACGCCGACTTCCTCGACCTCGACCTCGGTCTTTCGGACCGTGTCCTTGATGGTCTTCTGATGCGCCTCGACCTCTTTGGTGAGTTCGACCTCGCCCACGACCCGGGCTTCCTTGCGCACCTCGACCTCTTCCTCGGTGCCCATCATCTCGACGGTCTTTTCCTCGAAGACGGCAGCGGCCTCGTCGTCCTCCAGCACGCGATTGGCGGCGTGACGTTTCACCCCCACGGTCTCGGTTGTCAGGGTGACGGTTTCCTCGACCGGCGTCTCGACGACGCGCGAGGTCACGCGGACACCGCCGTTGGCGCTCCGGGCCTTGCTGACCGAAAGCTCTTCCTCGACGATCGGCACCGAGCCAGCGCTGCTTTCCTTGAGGCTGCCATGGTCCGACAGGATGCGGTCCATGATGGACAGCGCCCAGTCGGCCCGCTCTTCGGAGATGCTGGCGATGACCAGCGTCTGGCCCTGCTCGACCGCCTCGGCATAGGCTTGGGCGTCGGCATCCGCGAAGCCGTACTCGGAAAGCTCGCGCAGAAGCGCCTTGGTGTCGCCGCCGAGGATGCGGGCCTGCTGGTCGCTGAGCCCTTCCTTGCGGAGGGCGGCGACGGCCATGTCGGCGATCTTCTGGTCGGCATAGGCGTTGATGACGGTTGTCATGGGGATCTCTCCAATTGGTAGGTGTTCGGGGTCGTGTCGGACAGGACAGGCAGGCGCCCGTTCAGTCCGGGTCGTGGCTGTCGCCGTTGGCGTTCAGGTGTTCGATGACGGCTTCCTCATGGCGCAGCGTGACGGTCTCGGAGTGCTGTCCGGCATCCCGGCGCCGGGTGATGCGGATCTCCTCGGTCGCGCGCAGGCGCTTCTCGACCACCACGACCTCTTCGACGAGCGTGACGATCGTGATGTCGCCCTCCTGCCGCACCGGAACCGGGCCATCCACCCATCGGCCGAGCGGCACCCGCTCGACCTCGACGGTCTCGCGGACGACGGGCTCGTCGATCAGCGCCTCGTCCTCGCGCACCACCGTGCGGACACGAACGCCTTCGGTCAGCGTCTTGCGCTTGAGGACAAGGACCTGCTCTTCGACGATCGGGATGATCTGGGCAGGGCGCGCGGAAACGGCATCCCGCGCGGGTCTGGATTGCTTCGACATGGATTCTCCGATCCCGGACGGCTGCGGACTGTTCCCAGGTTCAGCGACGGGCGGACGGGAAGGCCGGGACGGTCCTCCAGCCGCGCAGGAAAGCAAGGTAGCGGTCGTTGATCTGCCCCATCCGCTGGAAGCTGCCGGCCATGAAGGCGCTTTGCATCTGGGCCATTTCTGCCAGCGTCCGGATGCGCCCGGCCGCCATCGAGGTCTGGACCTGCAGCGCCTGCAGCGCCTGCTCGTTGAGCAGCGCCATCATCGAATTGCCGACAGAGCTCGCTTCGCGGGCCGTTTCCTGCAGTTCCCCGAGAACAGCCGTGGGCTGAAGCCCCCGGTCCCTTCCGCCAGTCGCATCGGTGCCGGCTCCCATGGCCCTGCGTGCCACCTGGGCGCCTTGTTGCACCACATCCATGCCGGCCTTCATGATCTCCCCGCTCTGGCGCGCGGCGTCCGTCATCGGGTTCTCTCGCCCGCCCGCGCGGCGCGCCGGCGTGATCCCGGTTGTCCCGCCTTCGGTCTTGCTGGCGGCGGTGCCGGCCTCCGCGTCGCTCAGCGCCTTCACGACGGCCGGCAGGATCTCGTTCCTGTCGTCACGAAAGCGCCGCTGGAACAGGTCCCGGAACTCGGCGACCTTGGTGCCGAACGCCTCGCCGTCCCTCGGGCTGCGCTCGATCTCGCCGAGGAGCTTGCGCATCTGCTGGCTGTCGTTCAGCGCCGCAGCCACGAGGTCCTTCGTCTCCCTGTTCTCTCTCAGCACCGGAAGGAGACGCTGTTCCTCGAACTCGGCCTGACGGTCGAACTCGACCTTCAGGTCGGAGACCAGCCGGTCGCGTGTCCTGGCCGCCAGAGGAGTTTCGGCGAGCTTCGCGAAGATCTCGTTGGCCTTCAGCTGGCCGGTCTGCATCAGTTGCTGGATGGTGGTCATTTTTCTGGTCCTTGTTGTGAGGCATGCAGGGCCGTTACAAGGCTGGGAAGCCTTGCTTGCAGCGGCCTCACGCGACGTGAGGAAGTTGGGGTGAATAGGCGCCGCTTTTTGGCGGCAAGGTGGCCCAAGTTTCCCCGAGGGGAGTTTCTGATAACGCGAATGCTGCGTGTGCATTCACGGATGCTGCACTGCAACAATGTCCCGGCCGCACAAGAGTTCCGCAGGATCCGGATAATTTGGCCTCTGCCGCCGCTTGTCCTTCGAATGAGCATGAAGGCGCCTACCGACCAGTGACAGCGCCCCCATGAGAAGGTTGCCGCTGCCGCGACGTAGCGCCCGGTCGCCAGATTTGCCCGCGCGTGGGGTCTGCATCCATCCGCGGCCACGGCCAGGTGCGTTCCAGGAACGTGCGCACCCGCTTGGTAAAAGGCGGCAGAGCCGCCGAACAGTTCTGTTCGACAGCTCCACCGCACAGGCGTGCCTTTGCCTCAGGCGGCGTTGAGCCTTGCGTTCCGGCCGTGCGGCGGAGCCACCTTCTCGATGGCGGACATGACCGCTTCGGTCTCGGTCTGATGGATCATGTGGCCCGCCCCGGGGATGCGGTGGAAGCTGCTGTGCGGGATGTCGCCGTGCAGTCTGGCGGACTGATCCTCGGCATCCACAAGGCGGTCCTCGGCGCCCGCGATGATGGCCACGGGCATCTTGAGGCGGGCGTAGGTGTCACGGGTGGCCAAGGCATCCGGAATCATCAGGGCCGACTCTGCGGCGCTTGCGCGGATCTGGGACGGGCGGACCGCCATGGCCTTCGGGAACCCGGCGAATTTTCCGGGTACTGCCTCGGGGCCGAAGATCTTCCGCATGAGGAGCGGCCACATCAGCCGGCTCAGGACCGGCGAGATCGTGTAGCGGATGACGTCGCCCGCTACTGGCACTGCCGGAACCCCCATGCCGACCACATCAAGCCGCGCCGTCGGATAGTAATAGCCCGACGCCAGAACGAGCCCGCCGACCAGATCGGGGTATTTATGCGCAAGCGCCACCGCCACCGAGCAACCCCAGGAATGGCCGAGGATCGTCGCGCGCGTGATGCCGATCTGCGCAAGCGCGTCGTGGATCAGGTCCGCCTGCGCCGCAGGCGTCCAGATCGTGCTGCGCGGGCGGTCGCTGTGACCATAGCCGGGCCGGTCCAGGACGATCACACGGTATTTCCTGGCTGCAAGGTCGATGAGGCCGCTCGATTCAAAGTCCTGGATCATGCTGCCATTGCCATGCAGCAGGACGACCGGCTCGCCGCTGCCCCGCTCCACATAGTGCAGACGGACGCCGTTGACGTTCAGGAACTGCCCGACCGGGGGATTGTCCTGCTCGGCCTTGCGGGCCAGGCGATGGTTGACGAGGGCCGAGATGGCCAGTCCTGCGGCCGCGAGGCCGATGACTGCGGCCCGGGCCGCAGGGCGCGCGGGCGACGACTGCCTGCGCAATGCGCCGCGGGGATCATCATGCAGTTGCCTGCGAGGTTGAGCGTTCATGGGAATATCCGATCTGAGAAAGCTGCGTCCTGGCGGCAAGGGAAACGCCATGCTGCAGTGCAGCATAACTACGCGCGAACGGGTGAAATGGTTCCCTGCATGATCCCGAGCTTTCCAGGCAGGGCTGGAGGCAGAGGTCTGCCGCACCATCAACTCGCATCTGCAAGCAGTTCGCGTCCTAGTCCCAGCGATCCTGATAGGAGAACGTCGGGAGCTTCCAGTGGCGCCAGATGGCCAGCAGACGCAAGGTCAGTCCGCCCGCGAAGCTGATTGCGGTATTCAAGTCGGTGTCGACGCCCCATGCATCGAGACCAAGGAAAAGGATGCAGACCGCCAGCGAGACGCTTGCGTAGAGTTCGCGCTGAAACACCACCGGCACCTGGTTGCACAACACGTCGCGCAGGATGCCGCCGCAGATGCCGGTGATCATGCCGGACATGATGACGACCACCGTCGGGTAGTCCATTCCTGCCGCCACGCTGCAGCCAATCAGCGAGAATGCGACCAAGCCCATGGCGTCGAGCACCAGGAAAAGGCGTTTCAGATGGTGAACAAAAGGCGCGATGAGCGTGGTCAGCAGCCCGGCAGCGATGACGACAAGGACATATTCTGGGTTCTGGGTCCAGCCGATGGGAAAGCGGCCGAGGATGAGGTCGCGGATGGTGCCCCCGCCGAGCGCCGTGACGAAGGCGATGACGGCCACGCCGAAGATATCCATGTTGCGCCGTCCCGCCGCAAGCGCGCCGGACATCGCCTCGGCGGTGATCGCGACCAGGTAGATGACGAACAGGATGGATTCTGAAGGCGGCAACGGGTACATGGGAAACGCTCCGAAAAGAACCATGATAGGCCGTATCGCAGATCTTGGCGTGGCTCGTCCTGCTTGCGGAGGAAGCATTGGCCGAACTGCACCCTTGGTGCAGAACCGGCGCCGACCAACCCCGCCGAAGAGCCTTGCTCAAAGAGCTGGAATGTATCTCATGCCGCCAATCTGGGCATGATCATTCGGCCTGATGTCAGTGCGGTACGCTTGTCCGGTCCCCTGCAGCCTTGGGGCCTCATCGACACTGCTTGATCAGACGGTCAACCGAGGATAGACCACTTTCCCGGCTGCGGTTCCTTACGCACCCCTCGTCGTCATGGCGCGGTCAACCCGTCCCAGGCCCATGAGATGATCGACAGGGTGGCCGTTCAGCAGAAGATAGTCGGTGATGATGCGGCGGTGGCATCGCCACCAGACGGCTTCCGAGCACATCAGAACCAGCCGCCGTTCGCGGCCGAGACGAACCAGTTCATCGAAGGCCCTGCCGAAATCCTCTCCGAGTGCATAGTCGGCATAGTTGTGAAAGCTCTGCACGCGCCACAAGGCATTGAGGCTCTCAGTGACGCCCGGTTGCTTTGGCCGCCGTCCGCCGAGAGCAGGCGCGTGATGATAGCCGATCTGGACGCCCGAAAGATCGTCGGGAAGGCAGTCGATATTGAAGCCGGGGTTGCTTCGTGATCGGGGAAACGCCCGGACATCGACCAGCAGGTCGATCCGGGCCCTGCGCAGCATGTCGAGAAACTCCTCGACGCTGCGGTTCGAATGCCCGATCGTGTTGAACTGCGCCACTATGACTCAATCTTCGTCAGGAGGTTCTCCTCGTACGCGCAACCAATGTGGCCGCCACGTTTGGGCGCATACCCCCGCCTCTGCTTCGCGCGCAGCAAATTCTGGAACGCGCCCTCGGCCTCATGCGGGTCATCGTACCAGTCCGTTCGGATCCGGCCTGCGGTTCCGATTCGTCCCCAATGACGTACCACCCCACGCTCGCCGAAGAGGCTGGTCGCCGGTTCCAGGATGTAAAATCGGTTCATGTTGCAGACAGGATCGCTGCGGGTGAGGCGGACAGGCGCGAAGTCCGGTCTGCCGGCCGTGCTGCCTGGAGCAGCCATGACTTCGGCATGGAAGAGCGGTTGCGCGGCCAACGAGCCGAGAAGATCGAGCTGTTCTTCGCTCATGACAGGTTCCGTGTTCTGGCTTTGGGGAAATAGGCGTAGAAGGTGGCCCGGCTCACGTCCAGCCGCTTGGCAATCTGCGCCACGGGGATGTTTGTATCCTTGAGGAGCGCCCGCGTCATCGCAAGGTCCTCTTCGGAGATCTTGCGCCGCCGCCCACCCCTGCGGCCCCGGGCCGCTGCAGCCTTGAGACCCTCGATCGTGCGCTCACGGTTGAGATCGAGGAAGTACTCGGCAATGGTGCCCAGAAAGTTGAACATCAGCCGCCCCGTCGGGGTCTCGGTGTCGATGTCCTCGGTCAGCGAGCGCAGCTTCGCAGCTTCACCCCCTGCCCTTGCAGCTTGTGGGCGGTGTCCAGCATCTCGCGCAAGGACCGCCCCAGCCGGTCCACCTTCCAGACAACGAGCTGGTCCTCGTGCCGCAGAAACGCGAGCGCCGACTCCAAGGCCGGACGCTTCGTGCCGGCGCGACCCGACTCCTTCTCCTCGAAGATGCGCTCGCAACCGGCGCGCTGCAGGGCATCGCGCTGCAAGTCCAGGTTCTGGTCGTCAGTTGATACGCGGGCGTAGCCGATCAGCATGTCAGGATATTCGCCGTAGGACGTATGTCGGACAACTGATTTCCTGACATGGTTTTCGGACAGAAAAGAGGTACAAAGACGGCGTCCGGGGCTGTAGATTTCTGCGCTAAATGGCATGGTTCTGCTGGCATTATTTGTCAGTCACCCGGCCCGATCACGAGCCGGTCACGGGCAGCTTCGACAACTTCCAGCGTGACCTCTGTGGCGGCGTTGATGTCCATGATCCGCCGCATCTGTGCAAGCAGGCGTTCAGCAAGGCGGAGGTTGCCCCGGGTCAGACGGATTACGGCGGCGGGTGCCTCAATGCCTCCCAGGCTTTCTTGATCGAAGATTATCCCGAAGACAGCCCCGTGCCTTGCCGCGACCAGTCGCATCTCGGCCTCGCGGAGCGGCTTGAACTCATGCACGAAGCCAATGCGCGAGTAGAGCTGCGGATAGCGAGCGAACTTCTTTTCCAGGCCCGGCATTCCCATCAGGATGAGCCCGAACCCGTAGCGGTCATAAAGATCGCGCATATGTTCCAGCGACGCGATGCTGAGCCGGTCCGCCTCGTCTACGATCAGCAAGGGGCACGCGGCCTCGGCTTGGACAGCGGTTTCGGGATCTCCTGCCATGCTTGCCAAGGCCAGACGTGCATCCCCGAGGCGGAAGAGATTGAGTTGCAGCCGGTCATTGATGATCTTTGGGGTGTGTTGGAAACCGGTGCGGTGAAGAAGAACCCGCGGCAGCCCTCGATGGCGTCCGCGATATCCGGGCCGATCGGCTTGATCGGGATATAGGCGGCCAGGTTCGGGCAGGCCGCATACTGGCGGGCCGAACGTGTCTTCCCGACGCCGGGTCGCCCATGACAGACGCCGATGTAGCGGTCGGCCGTGCAGGCAAGGGCGAACTCCGAGAAGCGCGCGTGCTCGCGGGTGTCAACGAAGGGCATCTCCCGGCGGAACTCAATCGTCGGCCGCGTAGAGCTTGAGGCCCCCGAAGCGGGGCCGCTGGGGCGTGTTGCGTTCGGGGTCTGGCCTTGCGTCGTGCTCATGGCGAACCTCGTCGTCGGCAATGGATTTCTTCAGCCGTTCCTTCGTCTGTCGTCTCGCGCTTCGGATGGACGCGAGTGAGGGAGCTTCGATGTGCTCGGGACAGAGGGCACGGCACACGAAAGCGCCGTCGTGATAGATGCGGACCTCCGCCAGGTCGCGCGGGTCGTAAAGGACGTCGACCTGTTCGCCGACAAAGGCTGCCAGGGTCGGTTCGACGTAGCGCTGTCCCATGAAGCGGATGCCGTCGCGCCCGACCTTGCGGGGCTTAGGCACGCGCAGAAGCAGCATGTCGAGGGCCTCGCGGCTTTCGGGAAGGCTTGGCAGAAAGCCCTCCGATCGCCAGCGGGCCATCGGCTCCTCGCCGGTCGTTCCGTGCGGGCGCCGGTGGTAGACGTCATGGAGGAACCGCTCGAAGCGCCTCGTCAGTTCTGCAAGCTCAATGGCGGGTTCGGAAAGCGGCTTGCCTCCCCTGATGTGACCCGGGATCTCCGGCAGGAACATGTCGTTGACCGTGCGGAAGAACCGCTCGATCTTGCCGCGACCCCGGGGACGTCCCGGCCGCGAGTGGATCAGGCGGATCTTGAGCGCGATGCACGCCTGCTCGATGTTCTCCGAAACGAAGTCGCTGCCGTTGTCGGCATAAAGCTGTTCGGGGATGCCGCAGACGGGCCAGCCCGGATCCTTCTTGCGCCAGATCGCCGGGCGCAGGGCAAGCGCGGTGTTCACGGCGCCCGGCGCTGCGGTGGCCAGAAAGAAGCCGGCGATGGCCCGGCTGTAGTCGTCCATCACGACGGTCAGCTAGGGGCGAACGGGCTTGCCGGCGTCGAGCACGAGGGCATCGAGCATGGTATGATCGGCCTGCCACATCTCGTTGGGCGCATCGGCGTCGCGCCGATGCACGAGTTCGTGGCGGTCGCGATAGGCCGCCGCGTCCGTCACGACGGCGCGATGCGCACGGGCTCAACCCCGCGCACGATCCCGGCCGCCACCGAATAGCTCGGGACGGCAAGGCCCCGCGCCTTCGCTTCCGCCTGGACCTTGCGATGGATGGCCGCCGCCGTTGGCCGGGGACGTCTGGTCGCCAAGCTCCGCACAAGAGCCTCGATCTCGGGTGCAAACCTTCGCGCAACTCCGGCATCGCTGCGCCGTGCCCGTTCCAGACCTCCAATGCCATCGGTCCGCCAGGCCGCCAGCCAGCGGCGCAGGATGCGTTCCGCAATACCGCACTCAGCCGCGATGCGGGCCAGTGGAATGTCCTGCTCCAGATGGGGCTGCAGGAGACGGAAACGCGCGATGGCCTTCGGCGAGGCAAAGCTTGGAGCTGACATGACCGGATCCTGTGGCAAGGAACAGACAAGAGCATCCGCCCGTTCGGATTATCGCTCAAGAGCCCGTTCCAGAAAACGTGCGTTTGGTGGAAAATGGTCAAGCCTGTCCGAAAACGTCAGAACAACAAATAATTGGACAACTTGATTTCTGGATGGGTTTGCGGACAACTGGACCTTGCCGGGGGTGCCCCTGTCGCTTCTCACAAATGAGTTCAGTAGACTATCACAAGCGGTTCAGTAAACGCCCTGTCATCTTCAGAGGACAACCGCACAATATTTTAGAAGTGTGCAGCACTCGTCTACTTTTACCGTCTTCGAGCACATAACGTGCACTCTGCTTAGCACTACTTTGGGAGATTTTTGATACTGGGAGCGTTTTGAGGGATTCCCAAGGTCGGTTTTGCATGATTCATGAGAGGCCGGCTGTTGGAGGAGCCGGCCATGAATATGGATTGGCAAGTCGATC
>NZ_JACJFU010000028.1:0-31722 GCF_014164635.1 Paracoccus sp. MC1854
GCCGGCCCCGTTGGGGCCGATCAGCGCGTGGATGCGGGCATGGTGGACGTCGAGGTTCACGTTGTTGACGGCCGTGAACCCCGAGAAGTCCTTGCCGAGGCCGCGGGCGGTAAGCACCAATCTGGATTCAGTCGGCGATACGACCGACGCATTTGTCTGCTCAGAAAGCATGTCGCCTCCTCCCAAAGGCTCGACATTTTTGCGCAGGCCACATGGCCCACGAAAGGATCACACAATTAAACCGCGGGATCACACACCGAGCCGCTCCTTTGCCTCGGCGACCAGTGCCTTCGCGATGATGGTCTGCTGGATCTGGGTTGTACCTTCGTAGATGCGGTAAAGCCGCGCGTCGCGGAAGAGCTGCTCGGCGCGGTATTCGCGGATATAGCCGTTGCCGCCGTGGACCTGCACGTTGCGGTCGGCGACCCGGCCGACCATCTCTGAGGCGAACATCTTGGCGCACGCCGCCGCCATGGATACGTCCTCTCCCGCGTCGCGCCGCCGCGCTGCGTCCAGAACCAGTGCGTGGGCGGCCATTGCGTCGGCCTTGCTGTCGGCGAACATCCCTTGGATCAGCTGGAAGTCGGCAATGGCACGACCGAACTGCTTTCGCTCGGCGGCATAGGCGACCATGTCGTCGATCATCCGCTCGGCCAGGCCCGTGCAGGCGGCGGCGATGCCAAGGCGGCCCTTGTCCAGCACCTTCATCGCCGTCTTAAAGCCCTGCCCCTCGATCCCCCCAATCAGCGCCTCCACAGGCACCCGGCAGTCCTGGAAGATCACGTCGGCCACATGGGCGCCCTGCTGGCCCATCTTCTTCTCGGGCTTGCCGACGGAAAGACCCGGCGTCCCTGCCTCGACCGCGAAGGCGGACACGCCCGCCGCGCCCTTCCTGTCGGGGTCGGTGCGCGCCATGACGGTAAATAGCCCCGCGTGCGGCGCGTTGGTGATGAAGCGCTTGGTGCCGTTCAGGACATAATGGTCGCCATCGCGCCGCGCGGTGGTCCGCACGCTGCCCGCGTCGGAACCGACATCCGGTTCGGTCAGCGCGAAGGAACCGATGATCTCGCCCGAGGCGAGGCCGGGCAGGTATTTCGCCTTTTGCTCGTCGGTGCCGTCGATCACGATGCCCTGGCTGCCGATGCCGACGTTGGTGGCGAACATCGACCGGAAGGCGGGCGCGGCGCGGCCGATCTCGAAGGCGACCAGCACCTCCTCCTCCATCGTCAAGCCGAGGCCGCCGTATTCCTCGGGGATCGACAGGCCGAACAGGCCCATCTCGCGCATCCCCTCGACCACGTCGGCCGGTATGGCGTCGGTTTCGGCCACTTCGGGCTCGCGCGGGATCAGCTTCTCGTCCACGAAACGGCGGATGCCGGCGACGAGTTGGTCTCGGGTGTCGGGATCAAGGGCCATGGTCGTTCCTCCACTATTTAAGACAATATACTGTTACAAATCTTTGCAAGCAATCGAATTGATATCTGTATGGATAGTTAGAAGTTGATATGACCGCTGGAATGTAGAACAATGCGTTGACTGAATAACTGGGGAGGGACAGATGGAAGCCGTCATGCTGCACGAGCGCGGGGCCGCAGGGCCGCGTCTGACGCGAATCGATAAGCCGCCCCGGCCTGAGGATGGCGTCCTTGTGCGGATGCTGGCCGCTTCGGTGAACCGTGTTGACCTTTACATGCGCGACTCAGGCGTGGGCATCACCCACGAACTGCCGCTGGTCATGGGCGTCGACGGCATGGGCGAGGTGCTGGAGACGGCCCCCGATTCAGCCTTCAAGCCCGGCGACCGCGTGATCCTGTATCCTTATGACTTCTGCGGGCACTGCCGCTATTGCCTTGCGGGCGACCAGCCGCTGTGTCTGCGCGCCCGCATCTTCGGAGAACATGTCGACGGCACATTCACCGAGATCATGGCCGCGCCCGAACGCGCACTGGTCCGCCTGTCGCCTGCAGTGGACATCCATCGGGCAGCGACGCTCGGCGTGGCCTATCTGACCGCCTGGCGCATGATCTTCGGCAAGATGGCGACCGGGCCGGGGCGGATCGTCTTCATCCAGGGCGCGGGCGGCGGCGTGGCCTATGCCGCGATGCAGCTGGCCCGGATGGCAGGCGCGCGGGTCATTGTCTCGACCTCGGGCGAGGAGAAGCTTGCGCATTTCCGCGATCTCGGCGTCGAGGCGGTAGACTATCGCGACGGCGACATGGTCAAGCAGGTCCTGGTCCTGACCGATGGCGAGGGTGCCGACCTGGTCATCGACAACGTGGGAGAAAAGACCTGGGGTTCGTCGCTGCGGGTTATGGCGCGGGGCGGGCACCTGGCGACCTGCGGGGCGACCACCGGGGCGCATCCTTCGGCCGACATCCAGCGGCTCTTCGTGCGGCAGTTGTCGATCCACGGCTCGACCATGGGCAGCCTGGAGGAGTTCCGGCGTCTCGTCCGAGCGTTCGAGACCGGCGCCTTCGTGCCGCCCATCGACAGCACCTATCCCTTGGCCGAAGTCCCCGCCGCCTTCGCCCGGCTCGAGGAAACCGACCGCATGGGCAAGATCGTCATCTCTATTGCCGAACCGGAGGGGACTGCATGAGCTACCAGACCATCCTGACCGCCCGCGACGGCGCCGTTGGCATAATCACCCTGAACCGCCCCGAAGCCCTGAACGCGCTGAACGGCCAGATCACGGCGGAACTCGGCCAAGCCGTGGAGGAGATGGAGCGCGACGACGGGATCAACGTCATCGTCCTGACTGGCTCGGACAAGGCCTTTGCCGCCGGTGCCGACATCAAGGAAATCCTCGACAAGACGTTCATCGACGTCTTCGACGAACAGTTCATCACCGCGACATGGGAACGCATCGCCCGCTGCCGCAAGCCGACCATCGCCGCCGTATCCGGCCACGCCATTGGCGGCGGCTTCGAGCTTGCGATGATGTGCGACATCATCATCGCCGCCGAATGCGCCCGCTTCGCGCTGCCCGAAACGAAGATCGGCATCATCCCTGGAGCGGGCGGCACGCAGCGGCTGACGCGGGTGGGGGGCAAGGCGCTGGCCATGGACATGATCCTGACCGGCCGCCGTCTGGCCGCCGAGGAGGCGCGCGCCCATGGTCTTGTCAGCCGGGTGGTGCCGGACGGCGAGCATCTGACCGCCGCCATCGCTATCGCGCAGGAGATGGCACAATCCTCGCGGCCGATCCTGATGATCGCCAAGGAGGCCGTGAACAAGGCCTACGAGACGCATCTGGCCGAGGGCATCCATCTGGAACGCCGGCTGCTCTATTCGACCTTCGCCATCGAAGACCGGCGTGAGGGCATGACCGCCTTCAGCGAAAAGCGGAAGCCCAGGTTCCGCAACCGCTGATAACGGCCGGTCCGCCCGGAAGGCGCGGCCAGCATCCCCGGGCTATCCGCACGCGGTTCAGACCAGATGCGGCTCTAGCGCCGCACGCAGCCAGTCCGGAAGCGGCTGCTTGCCGTCCCTTTGCGCGATAAAGACGTTGACGCTGTTCAGCGAGAAGCAGTGCTCGCCCTTCTGCCAGCCGGTCGCGCGAAACCCCATCGAGGTCCGCCCGAGCCGCGTCACCCCAATGGTGAAATCGAGGTCCGCGTCGCCGCGCACGGGAGACGCGAAGTCCACGTCCAGATGGACGAAGGGCATCCCCACCCCCAGCCGGACTGACATGGCATACCATCCCCGTCCTTCGGTCACGTCAGACAGGAAGCGGTCGATGGCGCGCAGCGCGGCATTCACCAGCGCCCCGGTATAGGCGATCCCGGCCGGGTCGCAGTCCCCAAAGCCCATGTGATGAGTGTAGCGATAGACCTCGGCGGGAAGGGCGGACTGGCTCATGTGGGTTCCGTCACAGCTTCTCGGTCAGTTCCGGCAGGACGGTGAAGATGTCGCCGACGAGGTTGTAGTCGGCGACCTGGAAGATGGGGGCCTCCTCGTCCTTGTTGATGGCGACGATGACCTTGCTGTCCTTCATCCCCGCCAGGTGCTGGATCGCGCCCGAGATGCCGGCGGCGATGTAAAGCGCGGGGGCGACCACCTTGCCGGTCTGGCCCACCTGCCAGTCGTTCGGCGCATAGCCCGAATCGACCGCCGCGCGGCTTGCACCCACGGCGGCGCCGAGCTTGTCCGCGAGCTTCTCGATCAGCGCGAAGTTCTCCTTCGAGCCGACCGCGCGGCCGCCCGAGACGATGCGTTTCGCCGAGGTCAGCTCCGGGCGGTCCGAGGCCGCAACCCGGTCCTCGACCCAGGAGGACAGGCCGGGATCGGCGGCGGCGGCGGCCTCGACCGGGGCCGAGCCACCCTCGCCCGCCGCGTCGAAGCTGGCGATGCGCACCGTCAGCACCTTGACCGGGTCCGAGGATTTCACCGTCTGGATCGCGGCCGAGGTGTAGACGCCGCGCTCGAAGGTGTCGGCGTCCACGATCCGGCTGACCTCGGGGATCACCATCACGTCCAGAAGCGCCGCCGCGCGCGGCAGGACGTTGCGGGCATCCGTGGTGCCGGGCGCGGCGATGTGGCTGAACTGCGGCGCAAGCTCCACCAGCAGCGCCGCCATCGGCTCGGCCAGGCGGTGGGCGTAGGCCGGGCCCTCGGCCACCAGCACCTTCGCCACGCCCTCGATCTGCGCGGCCTCCCGGGCGGCCGCCTGCGCGCCCTCGCCCGCGACCAGCACGGTCACATCCCCAAGCGGCGTCACCGCCGTCACGGCCTTGGCCGTCGCGTCCCGGTTCAGCCCGTTCTCGGCCATCTCGGCCAGCAGCAGCACCGCCATCACACCACCCCCGCAGCTTTGAGTTTCGACACCAGCTCGTCGACCGAGGCCACCTTGACCCCCGCCTTGCGCCCCTCGGGCTCGGCGGTCCTGACCACCGTCAGCCGGGGCGAGACGTCCACGCCGTAGTCACCGGCGGTCTTCTCGACGAGTTCCTTCTTCTTCGCCTTCATGATGTTGGGCAGGCTCGCATAGCGCGGCTCGTTCAGCCGCAGGTCGGCGGTCACGATCGCGGGCAGACGCACCTCGATCACCTGCAGCCCGCCGTCGATCTCGCGCGTGACGGTCGCCTTCTCGCCCTCGACTTCCAGCTTGCCGGCCTGCGTCGCCTGCGCCCAGCCCAGCAGCGCCGCCAGCATCTGGCCGGTGGCGTTCATGTCGTTGTCGATCGCCTGCTTGCCCATCAGCACCAGCTGCGGTTGCTCCTCGGCGATGATGGCCTTCAGCAGCTTGGCCACCGCGAGGGGCTCGATGTCCTTGTGCACGTCGTCGGCGGCCACCACCAGGATGCCGCGGTCGGCGCCCATCGCCAAGGCCGTGCGGATGGTTTCGGCCGCCTGCTTGACGCCGATCGACACCACCACGATCTCGGACGCCGCCCCCTTCTCCTTCAGACGGATCGCTTCCTCGACCGCAATCTCGTCAAAGGGGTTCATCGACATCTTCACGTTCGACAGGTCCACCCCCGACCCGTCCGCACGAACCCGCGCCTTCACGTTGTAGTCGATCACCCGCTTCACAGGCACAAGAACCTTCATTTCCGCATCTCCTCAGAAGAACGCCTGCAGCCCGGTCTGCGCCCGACCCAGGATCAGGGCGTGGACGTCATGGGTGCCCTCGTAGGTGTTCACGGTTTCCAGGTTCACCATGTGGCGCATCACCGGGTATTCGTCCGAGATGCCGTTGCCGCCGTGCATGTCGCGGGCCACCCGCGCGATCTCCAGGGCCTTGCCGCAGTTGTTGCGCTTGATGAGGGAGATCATCTCGGGCTGCATCCTGCCGGCCTCGAACAGCCGCCCGACCCGCAGGGCCGCGTTCAGGCCGAGCGTGATCTCAGTCATCATGTTCGCAAGCTTCAACTGGTGCAGCTGCGTCTGCGCTAGGGGCTTGCCGAACTGCTTGCGATCCAGCCCATAGGACCGCGCCGCGTGCCAGCAGGCCTCGGCCGCGCCCATCGAGCCCCAGGCGATGCCATAGCGCGCGCGGTTGAGGCAGCCGAAGGGGCCACCCAGGCCCTCGGCATTTGGCAGCAGGGCATCCTCGCCCACTTCGACCTCGTCCATGACGATCTCGCCGGTTACGGAGGCGCGCAAGGACAGCTTGCCCTCGATCTTCGGAGCGGACAGGCCCTTCATGCCCTTTTCCAGCACAAAGCCACGGATCTTGCCGCCATGCGCCTCGGACTTCGCCCAGACCACGAAAACATCGGCGATGGGGCTGTTGGTGATCCACATCTTGGACCCGTTCAGCCGGTAGCCGCCCTCGGTCTTCCTGGCGGTGGTCTTCATGCCGCCTGGATCCGAGCCCGCGTCGGGCTCGGTCAGGCCGAAGCAGCCCACCCATTCGCCGGAACAGAGCTTCGGCAGGTACTTGCGCCGCTGTTCTTCCGAGCCATAGGCATTGATCGGGTGCATTACCAAGGACGCCTGCACCGACATCATGGATCGGTAGCCCGAATCCACCCGCTCGACCTCCCGCGCAACCAGGCCGTAACTGACATAGCCTGCGCCGGTGCCGCCGTATTCCTCGGGGATGGTGACGCCCAGTAGGCCAAGCTCGCCCATCTCGGTGAAGATGGCGCGGTCGGTGTGCTCCTTCTGGAAGGCCTCGCGCACGCGGGGGGCGAGGCGGTCCTGCGCATAACCCCGCGCGGTGTCGCGGATCATGCGTTCTTCCTCGGTCAGCTCGTCTTCCAGCAGGAAGGGATCTTCCCAGCGGAAGCTGCCTGTGCGGTCCATCTTCATGGTCGTTTCTCCTGTCTGGATCAGACGCGTTCGATCAGCAGCGCGGCGCCCTGACCGACGCCGACGCACATGGTGGCAAGCGCGTAGCGCCCGCCGGTGGTCTTGAGTTCAAGCGCGGCGGTCCCGCTGATGCGGGCGCCGGACATGCCCAAGGGGTGCCCCAGCGCGATGCCGCCGCCGTTGGGGTTCAGGCGCGGGTCGTCGTCGGCCAGCCCCAGGTCGCGGGTGACGGCCAGCGCCTGCGCGGCGAAGGCCTCGTTCAGCTCGATCACCGACAGGTCGTCCAGCGTGATCCCGGCCAGGTCCATCAGCCTGCGAACAGCCGGCACCGGGCCGATGCCCATGATCCGCGGGGTGACGCCTGCGCTCGCCCCCGCGACGATGCGGGCGATGGGGGTCAGGCCGTGGCGCTTCGCGGCGGCTTCCGAGGCCACGATCAACCCCGCCGCGCCGTCGTTCACGCCCGAGGCGTTGCCGGCGGTGATCGAGCCGTCCCTGCGGGTGATCGGCCGCAGCTTCGCCAGCTGTTCCAGCGTGGTCTCGCGCGGATGTTCGTCCTGCGTGACCTCGATGGATTCCTTGCGGCCCTGCGGCACGGTGACCGCCACGATCTCGGCCGCGAAGCGGCCGTTCCTCTGCGCCGCCGCGGCGCGGGTCTGCGAGTTCAGGGCTAAGAGGTCCTGGTCCTCGCGCCGGATCTGCAGCTCGTCGGCAAGGTTCTGCGCCGTCTCGGGCATCGAGTCGGTGCCGTATTGCTCCGCCATCCTCGGGTTGACGAAGCGCCAGCCGATGGTGGTGTCGTGGATCTCGGTCGTACGCGAGAAGGCAGACTCCGCCTTGGGCATCACGAAGGGCGCGCGGGACATGCTTTCCACGCCGCCCGCGAAGGCCAGCTCCATGTCGCCCGAGCGGATGGCGCGGGCGGCGGCCGCCACCGCTTCCAGCCCCGAGCCGCAAAGCCGGTTCACGGTCACCCCCGGCACGGTGTCCGGCAGGCCCGCCAGCAGCAGCGCCATGCGGGCGACGTTGCGGTTGTCCTCGCCCGCCTGGTTGGCGCAGCCCATCCAGACCTCCTCGACCGCCACGGGGTCGAGGCCGGGGTTGCGGGCCAGCAGCGCCCCAAGCGGCACGGCGGCGAGGTCGTCGGCGCGGACGGTCGCCAGGGCGCCGCCGTAGCGGCCGATGGGGGTGCGGACATAGTCGCAGATGAAGGCGTCGGCCATCGTGGGCTCCTCAGTTCAGGCTGGCGAGGGTCTGGCCCTCGGCGACAAGGCGTTCAAGCAAGGGCGGCACGCGCCAGGACAGCGGGTCTTCCGCCGCAAGCTGGCGGATGCGGTCCAGGACCGTGGGCAAGCCCAGCCGGTCGGCATGGTGCATCGGCCCGCCCCGCCAGCGCGGGAAGGCGTAGCCGTGGACCAGCACCAGGTCGATGTCGGCCGGGCGGCGGGCGATGCCTTCGTCGAGGATGTGGAAGCCCTCCTCGATCATCGCCAAGACGGCGCGTTCGGCGATCTCCTCCGGCGTCCAGTCGCGGGCGGCCACCGTTTCATCGGCCACCAGCGCATCCACCACGGCCGAGGGCTGGCGCTTGCCGCCCTCGGGGTAATCATACCAGCCCGCGCCGGTCTTGCGGCCCAGGCGCTTCAATTCCTCGACCATGCGGTCGGCAATGCGGACATAGCGGATGCCGGGCTTGTCCTTCAGCCCCTTCCGCTGGCGGTTGGCATAAGCGATATCGAGGCCGGAAAGGTCCTGCACCGCATAGGGGCCCATCGCCATGCCCCAGCCTTCCATCGCCGCATCGACCTGCGACGGCGTGGCCCCTTCCACCAGCATCAGATCGGTGGTCTGGCGATAGCGGGTCAGGATGCGGTTGCCGATGAAGCCGTCGCAGACGCCCGCCTCGACCGGGACCTTCTTCAGCCGCGCGGCAAGGCGGAAGGCAGTGGCAAGCGTGACGTCCGAGGTGGTGTCGGCCCGCACGATCTCCAGCAGCTTCATGACATGGGCGGGCGCGAAGAAATGCAGCCCGATCAGGCGGCCGGGGTGGCTGACGTCCGCGAAGATCGCGTTCACGTCGAGGTAGCTGGTGTTGGTGGCGAGGATCGTCGCCTCAGGCAGGCCACGGTCCAGCGCGGCAAAGATGGTGCGCTTGACCTCCATCGCCTCGAAGGCTGCCTCGATGGCGATGTCGGCGGGGGAAAGGGCGTCGTAGCCGGCGCGGAAGGTGAGGCCCTCGGCCAGCCTCGCCTCGGCCTCGGCCTGGGTCATCCGGTTGCGCTTGACGGCATCAGCGTAGAGGCGCGCGACATTGGCGCGTGCGCGGGTCGCCCCGGTTTCGTCCTGCTCGACCAGGGTGACGGCGATGCCGATCCCGGCCAGTGCATAGGCGATGGCCGCGCCCATTGTGCCGCCGCCGACCACGATGGCGGTCGAGATTTCCCGCGCCTCGGCCTCCTTCGGGGCGCGGCCGGTAGCAGCGCGTTCGGCGAAGAAGACATGGCGCAGCGCTGCCGCCTGATCGCCCGAGCGCAGGCGCAGGAAGGTCTCGCGCTCGCGGGTAAGCCCCGCGTCGAGCGGCAGCTCCGCCGCAGCCTCGACCAGCGCGATCGCCTCGGGCGGGGCGATCTGTCCAGCGGCGCGCTTCGCCGCCGTGGCGCGGGCGGCGGCGACCGCCTCGGACGCGGGCTCCGGCGCGGGCCGGTCGCGCAGGGATGGCGCGGCGTCCAGCCGCTCCTGCGGGATCGCCAGCGCCGCCGCCAGCGGGTCGGCCTCGACCGCATCGAGCATGCCGAGCAACAGCGCCTCGTCGGCCTTCACCACGCGGCCCGCGGCTATCAGCCCCACGGCGCGGTCGGTCCCGATCAGCCGCGGCAGCCGCTGCGTCCCGCCCGCGCCGGGGACCACCCCCAGCGTCACCTCGGGCAGCCCCAGCGTGGCACCGGGCGCGGCGATCCGCATCCGGCAGGCCAGCGCAATCTCGAGCCCTCCGCCGAGCGCCGCGCCATTGATCGCGGCGATCGCGGGCAGGCGTTCCAGCCGCGCCAGCACGTCCGGCAGATGCGGCGGGATGGGTGCCTGGTCGAACTCCCTCGCGTCCGCCCCAGCGACAAAGGCCCGCCCCGCCCCGGTCACGACGATCCGCCGGGCGCCCGCCGCCTCGGCCGCGTCTAGCGCTGCCATCAGCCCCTGCCGCACCGAAGCCGAGATCACGTTCACCGGAGGGTTATCGATGGTGATCACGCAGGCATCGCCCTGCAGGGAATGGCTGACAGGCATGAAGGACCTCCGTTCAGAGATGGGGGCGGATGCCCCCGGATACCGAGAGCATCTCGCCGGTCAGGAACCGCGAGTCGTCGCGCAGGAAGAAGGCGATCGCGGCCGAGGTCTCCTCTGGCTCGGCCATGCGGCGGATCATGCCTTGGACGACCAGCCGCTCGGCCTCCTCAGGCGGGATATTCTGGGTGACCGAGGTACGGGTCAGTCCCGGTGCCACGCAGTTGACCGTCACGGCGGGGGCGAACTCGGCTGCGAGACTGCGGGTCAGCGAGGCGACGGCGGCCTTGCCGGCCGCGTAATCCGCCTGTCCCGCCTCGCCGCCGAAGACGATGCTGGCCACGTTGACGATGCGACCCCAGCCGCGTTCCAGCATCCCCGGTGCGAAGGCTTGGATCAGGTGGAAGCCCGGCATCAGGTTCAGGTCCATCGTCGCGCGCCACTGCTCCTCGGTCATCTCGAGGAAGGGCGTGTAGAGCCGGGGCGAGCGCAGCCCGCCCACGAGGTTGACGAGGATGTCCACCTGCCCCAGAGCCAGCGCGGCCTCGGCAAAGGCCCCGGCCTCGCCGGCGCGGGTCACGTCGCCGCGCAGGCTGGCGACCTTCACCCCTGACCCGTCCAGCGCGACCACCGTCTCCTCCAGCCGGCGCCCCGAGATGTCGGTGAGCGCGAGCCCGGCGATCCCATCCGCGACCAGCCGATCGATCACGGCCCGGCCCATGGGACCTCCCGCGCCGCTCACTGCGGCAATACGGTTTGCAAGATGTGCCTCGGTCATGCGCGATCAAGCTCCTCGTGCAGCATCTTGCGCAGCGCGAATTTCTGGATCTTGCCGGATGCGGTGGCCGGCAGGCTCTCGCGGATCTCCAGCCGCTCGGGCCAGTACTGGATCGCCAGCTTGTGTTCGCCCAAGTGGCGCCGCATCTCGTCGAAATCGAAGCTCGCGTCCGGTTTCAGCGTGACGAAGGCGCAGGCGCGTTCGCCCAGCCGGTCGTCGGGGTAGGCGACGATGGCGACCTGGTGGATCGCCGGGTGCCTGAACAGGACGCCCTCGACCTCGAAGACGGGGATGTTCTCGGCACCGCGGATGATGATGTCCTTGGACCGGCCTGCAATGCGGATATAGCCGCGCTCGTCCATGCGTGCGATGTCGCCGGTATCGAACCAGCCATTGTCATCGGTCGCGTTCAGCAGCGGGCGCTTGAGATAGCCGCCGAAGTTAGAACAGGCACGGACGAACAGTTCCCCCGCCTGGCCCGGAGGGCAGACGTTCCCGTCATCGTCGCGGATCTGGATCTCGACACCCGGAAGCGGGAAGCCATCCGTGTTGATCGAGCGCTCGTCGTCGTCGGAAGGGTCCACCACGGTCAGCGCGCCGTTCTCGGTCATGCCCCAGGCCGAGACCACCTTGGTGCCGGTCATCACCTGCCGCGCGCGTTCAACGACCGGGCCGGGGATCGGCGCCCCGGCGCACAGGAAGATCCGCAGAGAGCTGCTGTCGAACTTGTTTTCATCGACGGCGTTCGTGAGGTCCATCAGGAAGGGGGTCGAGGCCATGGTGAAGGTGATGCGGTCGTCCTGCACCATCTGTCCCTTCAGCCGCTTGTCCCAGGTGTCGAACAGGATCGACCGCGCCTTGAGGTAGATCGGCATCAGCAGACCGTACATGAACCCCGTCTGGTGGGCCATGGGCGAGGCCATGGCGATCACGTCATCCGCCGTCAGCCCCAGGCGTTCCGAATAGGGAATGAGGTTGGAATACATGGTGTTCGAGGTGTGCATCACGCCCTTGGGCTCGCCCGTCGTGCCGCTGGTGTAGATCAGCTGGTTGACGTCGTCGGGACCGGGGCGGTTGGCGGTCACGATCCGCTGCAACTCGGGGTCAGCGTCAAAGGCGGGGTCGGCCAGCAGCGCGTCGAAGCTGTTTTCGCCCGCACCGTTATTGACAACGATGTGCTGCAGATCGGGAAGTTGGGGCTTCATCCCCTCGGCCATCGCCTCGTGGTCGAAGTTGCGAAACACCGTGGGGACGATGAAGACCTTGGACTCGCCGTGGCGCAGCATGAACAGCAGTTCATGTTCGCGGAAGATCGGCATCACCGGGTTGAAGACCGCCCCGATCCGCGCGCAGCCGAGATAGGTCGCCACGAACTGCCAGCTATTGGGGAGCTGGCAGGTCACCACGTCGTCGCGTTCCACGCCAAGCCGCGTCAAGCCCACCGCCACGCGGTTGGCGGCACGGTCCAATTCCACCCAGGTGAAGTCACACCGCTGTCCATCAGACACGCTGATCGAGCTTAGCGCCAGCTGGTCTGGCTTCTCGGCCAGCACCTCGTCGAAATAGTCGTTGACGGTCTTGTTGCGCCAGTGGCCGGCGCGGACCATAGCCTCGCGGCGCGGCTCGATCAGGATAGCGTCGAACTTCATTGGTAGTCCCCCCTTGCAGTGTGCGGCTTTCGGCTCTCCTCAGCCGGTGACCGCGTCCCGTCCAGCGCGTTCCCGCGCGATGATGTTCTTCATGATATGCGCGGTGCCGTCGCCGATCTGCAGCCCCAGCACGTCCTTGAGCCGCTGCGCGAAGGGCAGGTCGCCCGCATAGCCCGCGTGACCGTGGATCAGCAGGCAAGCGTGGATCGCCTCATAGGCCAGCAGTGGCGGCCACCACTTGGTCATGGCGGCCTCGGCGGTGTGCGGAAGGTTGTTGTCCTTGAGCCACAGCGCGTTCATCGACAGAAGCCGCGCGCCAGCCAGCTTCGTCTCGAAGTCCGCAAGCTGGTGGCTGACGCCTTGGAAGGCGCCGAGCGGCTTTCCGAATGCGCGGCGCTCGCCGATATAGGCCCAGGTCTCGTCAAGCGACTGCTGCGCGGTGCCCACACATTGCAACCCGATCAGGCTGCGCGAAAAGTCGAAGCCCTGCATGACCTGGGCAAAGCCCCGGCCTTCCTCTCCCAGCAGGTTTTCCGCGGGCACCCGCACGTTGTCGAACCAGATCGAGCCGTGGCCGATCGAGTTCTGGCCCATGTTGTCGAACTTGGACGTGCTGATGCCGTCCAGATCCATCGGCACGAGGATGGCTGACACGCCCCGCGCACGGTCCTCGGCTTTGCCGGTGCGGGCAAAGACGATGGTGCCGGCGGCGATCTGGTTGGCCGAGATCGAGGTCTTCTCGCCGTTCAGGATGTAATGCGCGCCATCGCGCTCCATCCGCAGCCCGAGGTTTGCCGCGTCCGAGCCGCCCTTGGGTTCCGTGAGGGCGATAGCCAGCATGATCTCGCCCGCCGTCAGCTTTGTCAGCCATTCGCGGGCGATTTCCCGCTTTGCGAATTGGGCAAGGACCTGGCCGTTCAGCGAGCCCAGAAGCGGCACGTAGCCGAAGGTGAAATCAGCGCGGCCGATTTCCTCGACGATGGCGCCGGCATAGATCGTGCCCGCGCCCATGCCGCCGAAGTCCTCGGGCAGTTCCGGGGCGATCAGCCCGAGGCTGCCCATCTCGCGCACAAGGTCCATGTCCATGCGGCCCGCCCTCTCGCGGGCCTGGTAGCCCGGCGCGACGCGGTCCTGCGCAAAGCGGCGCGCGAGATCGCGGATCTGATCCAGTTCCTCGGTGTCGAAAACGGTCTTGGACATAAGCCTCACCCCCGGCAGATCGAAAAAGTGGACCGCCCGGCGGGGGCAGTCCACGCTGGACTCAGCCCTTGCGGGCGACGTGCTTGCGGAAGTCGGGCTTGCGCTTTTCCTTGAAGGCGACGCCGCCTTCCTTGGACTCGTCGGTGTCGTAATAAAGCGACAGCGCCCGCATCCCCATAGCCGAGATGCCGCGGATGCTTTCGGTATCGGCGTTGAAGGACACTTTCGCCATCGCCAGCGCGGTGGGCGAGCGGTCCATCAGTTCGGCCACCCAGCGGTCCACCTCGGCGTCCAGCTCCTCGGCAGGGACGACGGCGTTCGCAAGGCCCCAGTCTAGCGCCTGCTGCGCGGTATAGCGCTTGTTCAGGTACCAGATCTCGCGGGCGCGCTTTTCGCCCACGACGCGGGCCAGATAAGCGGTGCCGAAGCCGGGATCGACCGAGCCGACCTTGGGGCCGACCTGCCCAAACTGCGCGGTGTCGGACGCGATGGTCAGGTCGCAGATCGTCGCCAGCACGTTGCCGCCGCCGATGGCGAAGCCGTTGACCCGCGCGATGACGGGCTTCGGCACGTCGCGGATCAGGGACTGCAACTCGTCGATGGGCAGGCCGATCACGCCGCGCCCGTCATACTGGCCGTCATGGGCCGACTGGTCGCCGCCGGTGCAGAAGGCCTTGTCGCCCGCGCCGGTCAGGACGATCACGCCGACCTCGCGGTCCCAGCCCGCCTTCTGGAAAGCGTCGATCAGTTCATCGACGGTGTGGCCGCGGAAGGCGTTGTACTTGTCGGCGCGGTTGATGGTGATCCAGGCCGCGCCGTTGCGGTTCTCGTACAGGATGTCGGTATAGTCCATGATGGTTCCTTCGTTAACCGTGCATCGTCAGGCCGCCGGACACCGAGATCACCTGGCCGGTGATGAACGAGGCGTCGTCGGAGGCAAAGAACAGGATCGCGCCCGGCAGATCCTCGGGGCGCCCGAGCCGTCCCAGTGGCACGGCCTTGGTAAAGGCGTCGCGCAGCTTGTCCTTGTTGCCCGCAGCTTCCATGAAGCTGTCGAGCATCGGCGTGTCGGTGACGCCGGGGCAGACGCAGTTGAAGGTCAGCCCCTGCCGCGCGTGTTCCCGCGCCAGCGTCTTGGAAAATGCGATCACGCCGGCCTTGCAGGCAGCATAGACGGATTCGCCAGACGAGCCCACGCGCGCTGCGTCCGACGCCACGCTGACCACCCGGCCAGACTTGCGTTCTGCCATCCTCGCCACCACCGGATGAGTGATGTTCAGCACCGACTTCAGGTTGATGTCGATCAGCTTCGACCAGTAGTCCGGTTCGGACTTCAGGAACGTGACGAACGAATCCCAGCCCGCATTGTTGACAAGCACGTCGATCGGTCCGATCTCGGCCTCGACCTTCTCGACCGCGGCGCGCACGGCCTCTGCATCGGTGAGATCGACGACCATGGGGGACGCCTTGCCGCCGGCCGCCGTGATCCGGTCAACCACCGCCTGCGCAGCATCCGCCTTGATGTCAGCGACCACGACAAGCGCGCCTTCCTCGCCGAACCGCTCGCAGGTGGCCGAGCCGATGCCGCCACCTCCGCCAGTTACGACAACAACTTTATCCTTGAGTCCGCGCATGATGTTCCTCAACCCTATTCGCTCTGCACCGAATGCAAGCTGCGAGGCTTTGATTTACCGCCGTGCAGCGTGGAAAGGTGCGTTGATTCTCTTTCTAAGAGTATTTGCCAGTCAGCACTATTTGTGTCAATATGTTTACTGATAAGTTCGCTTTCTCTACCATTCTCGGATACCCTCGGAGCTTCGCATGAACAGCCGCCCTGCCCCGCCGACCCAGGACACTGCCGCCATCGATGCGCTGACTGCTGGCCTGCGCAACCGGCTGTTCTTCCGGCTGTACCAGACCGCCAACCTGCTGAACAAAACCGGCAACCGTGCGCTCGAAGATCACGGCGTGACCACGCAGCAGTGGGCGATTCTGGGCGCATTGGCCGACCCGCGGAGCGAAGGAGGGATTTCGGTCGGTGATCTTGCCGCCCTGCTCATGGTCAGCCGCCAGAACCTGACCGGCGTGCTGTCACGGCTCGAGTCCCGCGGCCTGATCGCCCGGACGGTGGACGTGCGCGACAAGCGCTCGCGTTTCATCTGCCTGACCGGCGAGGGATTGCAGAGATGGGCCGAGATGCAGCCGCAGATCAACGAGTTCTACCAGGCCTCGCTGGCAGATTTCTCGACCTCGGACCTCATCGCCGCGATGCACTACCTTGAGAGGCTGCGGCACAACTTCGTCGTGCTTGAGGGAGGGCAGGGCGAAGCGGAGGGCGACTGACCGCAGGAGCCCCGTTCCCGATCTTGCCCGAGGCAGTCAGCCGGACCCCGGCGAACGGGGCCGCCCCCGTCCCCGATCAAGAGGCTCGAGCGGAATCCTTACGCGCTTCGCCCTGCCTGGATGCGAGGCTTTCCACGATTTCCCGCTTCAGGATCTTTCCTGTCGGACCCAGAGGGAAGCTGTCGAAGAACTCGATTCGCCGGGGAACCTTGTACGAGGCCAGACGATCCCGGCAGAAGGATAGCAGCGTTTCGCCGGAAATCTCGGCACCCTCGCGGATGACGATGCATCCTATCGCCAGTTCACCCTTGACGGCGTCCGGCACCGCGACCACCGACACCAGGGCGACCGCGGGGTGCGCTGCCAGGACGGCCTCGACCTCGGCGGGGAAGATGTTCGAGCCGCCGGTGATGATGACGTCCTTCTTACGGTCCAGCATGTAGAGGAACCCGTCCTCGTCGAGCATGCCGATGTCCCCGCTTCGCCAGCCGTGGCTGGTGAAGGCGGCAGCCGTCGCCGCGGCGTCCTGCCAGTATCCCGCCCCGAGCAGATCCCCAGCCACGCAGATCTCGCCCGGCTGCCCAGCCGGCTGCGGGTTGCCCGCATCGTCCAGGATCGAGATCGTCGCACTGCCCATCGGCCTGCCGACCGAGCCGGGCTTGCGCCGGCCTTCGGGCGCCTCGGTTGTGCAGATGCCGCAGAGTTCGCTCGCCCCGTAGGCATTCACCAACGGCACTCCGAAGGTCGTCTCGAAGCGCGCCTGGACATCGGGCGGCAGCGGCGCCCCCCCCGCCATGCACAGCCGCAGGCCGCTCGTGTCGTGGCGCGCCGGATCATGCCCTTCCAGCAGATAGGAGAACATGGTCGGCGTCCCGGCGAAGAAGGTCGCGCGGTGCTCGGTCATCAGCGACAGGATCGCGGCCGTGTCCCACTTCCCGTTCAGGATCAGGGTGCCGGCTGCGTACAGGCAGCCATTCAGCATGAACGTCGCGCCGAAATTGTTGAACAGCGGCACCGCGCATAGGAAGCGCTCCTGCTGCCAGCGCATCCTGTGATGCGAATGAGTGTCCCGAATCGCGTGATAGATCGCGCGGTGCGTCTGCATCGCACCCTTCGGCAATCCGGTGGTTCCCGAAGTGAAGAAGATCGCGGCGACGTCCTCGGGATCGACCGGCACGGGTTCGAAGACATCCGGCCACTTCGGCAGTTCGTCGCGCAGCGCGGTCCCCCAGTCCGGGGCGTCCCCGCCGGACACGAGCACATACTGGAGGTCGGGCAGTGAGCCGCGCACGGCGTCCACGACCGGCACGCCTTCACTCCGGCAGATCAGCACCGGCATGCGGGTCTTTCGGCCCAATGTCTCGACTTCCGACGACTTGTAGCTGTCGCTGATCGGCAGCGCGATGGCACCGATCTTCTGACAGGCGTGATAGGCGACCGCGACCTCGGGCGTGCTGGGCAGGTAAAGACCGACAGGCGTCCCCTTCCCCACGCCAAGGCTGCTCAGCAGGCCCGCCAGCCGGGCGGTCCGGCGGTTGAACTCGGCATAGGTGATACTTTCGCCCTCGAAGAGGAGGAAGGGCTTGTCCGGGAACCAGCGCGCCGTGGTCTCCAGCATCATTCCAAGCGTCTGCATAACGTGATCCTCAAGGGCTAATAGGCTGCAGCACAGGAAGGAAGCGCCTGCCCGCCGCTTCCCCTTGTTCGTGCAGGCTTCACTGCACCAGAGGGCAGCCGCCTTCGGAGAGCGGACGGAACGCCTCGGCCGCCGGGATCGTCGCGACCGTCTCGTACAAGTCCCATTCGCCCGTCGAGTTTTCCGGCGACTTCACGCGGAACAGGTACATGTCGTGGATCGCGCGTCCATCGGCGCGGATCTCGCCCTTGCCGAACAGCGGATCGTCGATGGGCGTTTCCTTCATCTTTGCCATCACCGTCGAGGCGTCCTTGGTGCCGGCCGCCTCGACCGCCTCGAGGTAGTGCATGATCGAGGAGTAGACCCCGGCATGAACCTGCGTCGGCATCCGACCCCCGTGCGCTTCGGCGAACCGCTGGGACCAGGCCCTGCTTTCGTCGCTCTGATCCCAGTAGAAGGCTTCGGTCAGCACCAGTCCCTGCGCCGTTTGCAGCCCGAGGGAATGGACGTCGGTGATGAAGGCCACCAGCGCGGCGACGGACTGGCCGCCCTGCATGATGCCGAACTCGGCCGCCTGCTTGACGGCGCTGATCATGTCGCCACCCCCATTCGCCAGGCCAATCACCTTGGCGCCGGAGGATTGGGCCTGCAGCAGAAAAGAGGCAAAGTCGCTGGTGCCGAGCGGATGGCTCGCGGACCCGACAACTGTCCCGCCCGAAGCTTCAACGACGGCGGAGGCATCCTGCTGCATGGCCTTGCCGAAGGCGTAATCCGCCGAAATGAAGAACCAGCTGTCGCCGCCCTGCTGGACCATGGCCCGCGCCGTTCCGTTGGCCAGCGCCCAGGTGTCATAGGTCCAGTGCACGGTGTTGGGCGAGCACTTGGCGCCGGTAAGCTCCGCCGTGCCGGCCCCCGAGTTCAGGTGGATGCGGCCCTTTTCGCGGGCCAGATCGCTGACCGCCAAGGCGATCGCCGATCCCGGTATGTCCGAGATGACATCGACGCCCTGCTGGTCGAACCAGTTGCGCGCGATATTGCTGCCGACGTCCGGCTTGTTCTGGTGATCTGCCGCCAGCACCTCGACATTGATGCCCTTCGAGGCGCCGTCGAAATCCTCGACCGCCATGCGGGCAGCGACGACTGAGCCCATGCCTGCCAGGTCGGAGTAGATCCCCGACTGATCGTTCAGCACGCCGATCTTGATGCTGATGTCTTCCGCCAGGCTCGGGCTGACCCCGAGCACAAGGCTGGCCGCGAACACGTGCGTTCCAATTTTCTTGAGCAAACCACATCCTCCCCGATGCAACTGCCTTCATCCCGTGCCGAGTGGCACAGGACCATCCCAAGAATAATCCATGGTCAAAAGCGTGTCAACATCTTGATACGTTATTCCCGTACCAATGCCGGTTCTCCTGCCACGGGAAGACACCATCGCCATTCCCTCTTCACAGGACAAACCTCACATGCTTGCCGAAAATACGCTTGCACAATGGCTGCAGGCGCTGGAAGCCGGTACACTGCTCAAAACGGGACATATGCTTTCAAGGCTTATGAATAGGTAGCACTATTGCTATTATGAGTGCCTGAATGCTTGCGTCTGGCAGGCCGCCAAGCACTATTCAGCCGACAGGCAAACCCCACTCGAACGCTCTCGCCGGCGGCTACCTCCTGGCGGCTCTCTCTGGCCGGAAGGACGCCGTCGAATCGATCCTACCATGTGATCGGGGCGACAACCTCATGTCCTCCTAGGTCCGGACGCCCTACTCGCCTCTGCCTGGCCGCACGACGGGAATCTTCGTACCAGTCTACCTTCCTCAGAGCGAACGGCGTGAAGCCATGCCACCATCGATGGTGAAGATCGTGCCCGACAGATAGGCGCCCCTTGTCGAGGCAACGAAGGCAATCAGGTCGGCCACTTCGTCCGCCTCGGCCGGCCGGCCGGCCGGGTACCGGTCGAAAAACCGACGATACTCTCCGGGATCGCCATAGGTTTCCGCCGCGCGGCCCGAAAGCAACTTTCGCAGCCGCTCGGTCTCGACCGCGCCCGGATTGATGCCGACCACGCGCACACCCATGTCCAGGCTGCGCCCCCCAACCGCACGGGTGAAGGCCATCAGCGCCGCGTTTCCGGTCGAGCCGCAGACATAATCGAAGTCCGGGCTCTCGCCGGCGCTGCCGATCGTGTTGACGATGGCACCGCCACCCGCCTCGGACATGGCCTTCAGGAAATGCCTGGTCAGGGCGATGTAGCCGAAGACCTTCAGGTCCCAAGCCCTGCGCCAGGTTTCCATCGAGATGTCGAGCAAGTTCCCCGCGGGAATGGCGCCGGCATTGTTCACCAGGATGTCGATGCGCCCGCACGACCCCGTTACCGCGACGATGCCGGCCTCTGTGGCGAGGTCTGCAGCGATCGTGCGGCATTCCCCGCCGTGCACCTGCTTCAGCCGCTCCGCCTGCGCGGCGAGCTTCGCCGCATCTCGGGCGACGAGGATGAGCCCTGCCCCCTCGACAGCGAAACGGTCTGCGACCCTGCTGCCGATGGCGCCAGTTGCCCCGGTGATGAGGACGGCCTTGCCGTCAAGCCCGAGGTTCATCTTTGCCTTTCTGGACGCGAGTACCCCGGAAGTTCGGCGGGCGCTTCTCCCGGTGTGAGGCCACGCCCTCGCGCACCTCCGGGCCTGCAAAGCCCAGCATCTCGAGCGCAGTCGAGGTGTCGAAGGTGGGCCCCGCACTGCGGAGCCAGTTGTTCATGGTGTATTTGGTCCAGGCGATGGCGTCGGTGGCACCATTGGCGAGTTCCGCCGCGATCTCCAGCGCGGTCGGCAGCACCTGGTCGGGCTCGACGGCCAGCGAGACAAGACCGATACGCTCGGCTTCCTCGCCGGTGATGGGGCGGCAGGTCATCAGGTAATACTTGGCCTTGGCCATGCCGCAAAGCAGCGGCCAGATGATCGCCGCCGCGTCACCCGCCGCCACGCCGAGCCGGGTATGGCCGTCGACCAGCTTCGCGGTCTTGGAGACGACGGAGATGTCGGCCAGAAGCCCGACCACCAGCCCCGCGCCCGCGGCAGGTCCGTTGATCGCCGAGATCACCGGCTTGCGGCAGTTGATGATGTTGTAGACCAGATCCCGCGTCTCGCGCCAGGACGAGACGCGCTCGGCATGATCGTTCATCAGATTCTCGACCCAGCCGAAGTCGCCGCCTGCCGAAAACGCCCGGCCTGCACCGGTGACAACCACCGCCTCGACCTCGGGCGCGTCGTCGATGTCGCGCCAGATGCGGGTGATCTCCGTATGGGTTTCCCGATCGATCGAGTTCATCGCCTCGGGCCGGTCGAAGGTGATCTGCAGGATGCCGCCATCGAGCATCTCGAGCTTCAGCTTCGTATAATGGCGATGCCAGTCGGTCATGGTTTCTTCTTTCGTGATCGGGTCAGGGACCCAGTCTTGCGGCCTCGGTAGCCGCGCGCAAGCTTTCCAGTGAGGCCGGGTTCTCGAGGGTGGTGAGATCGCCGAGCGGTTCACCAAGAACCACCTGCCGCGCGAGGCGGCGCAGGATCTTACCATTGCGGGTGCGCGGAAGCTCGGGGACGATCAGCACCTCGCGCGGGCGCAGCCCCGCACCGAGCTTGCGCGCGACATGCTCGCGAAGTGCCTCGGCCATGGTGCCGTCGTCGGGAACCTCGGGCCTCGGGACGACAAGCAGCACCACGGCTTGGCCGCTCTTCGCGTCGGGCACGCCGATCGCCGCCGCGGCGACGACGCGGCTGTCCGACAGCGCGGCTTCCTCGATCTCGGAGGGGCCGACGCGGCGACCCGAGATTTTCAGCACATCATCGCTGCGGCCCCGCAGTTCCCAGACGCCGTTCGCGTGGCGGACGACAAGGTCGCCGTGGCTCCAAAGACCCGGACGCTGCGACCAGTAGCTTTCGATGAAGCGGTTCGAGTCCTGCCAGAGCCCGACCGTCAACCCGACCATCGGGCGGCGCAGGACCAGCTCTCCGACCTCTCCCGGCGCGGTCTCGTTTCCGTCGTAGACTACCGCAGCGTCCACGTCGGTGACGACAGAGTTGAAGCCAACCGGATAGATCGGGCGCAGCACGATGTTCGAGAGGATCCCGCCCGAGATCTCGGTACCGCCGGTCAGGTTGATGATCGGGGTCCGCTGATGGCCGATCTGCTGGAATGCCCACAGGAAAGTGGGTTCGTCGATCACCTCGCCCGCAGTGATGATGGTGCGGAAGTTGCCGCCCAGCTCGGCTGGCAGTTCCGACACGGCTGCCCTCATGACGCGCAGCATCGTGGGCGCAGTGCCGAAATGGCTGACATCCGCAGCCTTCGCCACACGCAAAAGCTCGAGCGCGTCGGGCGAGGTTGGTCCGCCGTTGTAGAGGACCAGTGATCCGCCCAGCATCAGCGGCGCGCAGATCTGCCAGGGGCCGACCATCCAGCCCATGTCGCTGTACCACATCAGGCGGTCGCCAGGGCGGAAGTCGAACTGGTAGGCGGTATCATGCGCCACACGGAACGGGAAGCCGCCATGGATATGGACGGTGCCTTTCGGCATGCCGGTGGTCCCCGAGGTGAACATGATCATCCAGGGCGTGTTAGGGTCCAACGCGGGCGCCTCCACGACGCGATCGCCGGGAAGGCTTGCCCAGTCGCAGGTTCCTTCCGGCGCCCCCTCGCCCAGGCTGTCGAACACGGCCACCGTTTCAAGGCCGGGACAAGCCACGGCGATCGCGGCGAGGGTGCCGACGGTGCGGATGGTCTTGCCGCCGCGGACCCAGCCATCGCAACTGACCAGCACCCTGGCGCCGGCCGCATTGATCCGCGTCGCGATCGCCTCGGGTCCGAAAGCGGAATAAAGCGGCACGATGATCGCGCCGATCCGTGCGGTGGCAACCATCACGACGGCGGCTTCGGCGATGTTGGGAAGCAGCATTGCTACGCGATCGCCCTTGCCTACCCCAAGTGAGGCCAGCCTGGACATCGCCGCCTCTACTTCGCGACAAAGCTCGGCACGGGTAATGTCGCGCCGCGCGCCGGATTCCGACAACTCGACAAGCACCAGGTCACCGTCCTTCGCACCCTCCGGCGCGAGCAGGATGTCGGTGAAGTTGAGCGCACCGCCCTCGAACCAGCGCGCCCACTCCACCCCGCCCCTCAGGTCCATGACCTGCCGGAAAGGGCGGCGGAAGCGGAGGCCGAGGTCGGCAACAACATGTCGCCAGTAGCCCTCCATATCGGCCAAGGCGAAGTCGCGCAGGGCGTCGAAGTCCTGCCGCCCCGAATGCCGCAACAGCCGCGACAGGGCGGCGCTTTCAATCCGTGCCGGATCCGGTACCCATACCGGAGTCATCGGCCGACCCTCCCGCGGGCTATGGGGCGACTGGCCGCCCGAAGATCATCGCCATCCAGATGCCCTGATACCGCGTGGATGGGGTACTTGGCCGTCCCCTCCGGCTCGGATGCCTCGCTCGCAAAATGGATGCTGTCGGACCGGTCCTTGTGGCGACGGAATTCGGGCACGTTTGCGTTGGGCGAAAGCTGCAGACGTCCGCTCGCACAAGGTTTGTCCTGCATGGAGGGAGGCTTGCTGAAGAACAGGGCCTCAAATGCAGAGCCTTTGGTGTTCCGCCCCGTTGCGCCAATAGCCCTCCTGTGCCGGATCCGCCGCATCTTCAATTTCCTGCAATGGGAATGCATCAGACCTCAGATCAGCCCTTCCGTCTTCATGGCCTTGGCGGCTGCCGGCCGCTCAGCCACCCTTTGCACGAATAACTGGATGTTCGGCCAGCGCTCCAAAGCCACGCCAACGCGGGGCGCCCAGCTGGCCACGACGAAGGCGTAGGCGTCGGCAACGGTGAAGTTGCTGCCGGTCAGGAACGGACGGCCGTCCGACAGTAGCCCCTCGAGCCACTCCATGTTACTGGCCACATTCTCACGGGCGCTCGCCTTGACCGTTTCGTCGCTGTCGGGTTTGAAGAGCGGCTTGAATGCCGCGTGCAGGCTTGTGCCGGTGAAGTTCAGGACTTCCTGCACCCGCGCACGTTCGATCGTGCCGGGCTTCGGGGCCAAGGCTTCATTGCCGGCACTGTCGGCCAGGTATTGCAGGATCGCCGGCCCCTCGGTCAGGATCTCTCCGCCGTCAAGCTCAAGCGCAGGAACGACCCCCTTTGCATTGATGGACGTGTAATCCTGGCCGCTCTCGGTCCGCTTGGCGGCGGTGTCCACCTTCTCGACCCCGTGCGGCAACCCGAGTTCATGCAGCACGATATGTGACGCCAAGGAGCAGGCGCCTGGCTTGTAGTAGAGCTTCATCATGGTCTCCTGTGCTTGCGACCAAGGCTGCCGAGAGTCCCGGCGCCGGACTGCCGGTCAATGGACCGAGCGGCGCCCAATCCTGGAGCGGGATCATCGATAGTGTTGATCAACATGTCCAGCCGTGGCCGCTGAGGCACGGATCGGCAGGGTAATGCATTGTTGCAAAGACTGGCTGTCCGGAACCGAGGGTTGCGGGCAGACTCTGCAGGTATGTCCGTAATTCAGCTTGACCTGCTTTCGAACGGGGAGGAAGATCTGTACTGCCCTTACGAATGCCCCCCAAGTGGCGCACCTTCGCCTAGGATCAAGCCGAACCGCTCTCCGGCAAGAACCGATACACCGACGATCGTGCAATCCCGAGCCTGCGTGCGATGGCGGTGGGGCTGAGCCTTTCTTCGGTGTGTAACCGCCGCACCTCCTCGGGATCGATCTTCGGCTTGCGTCCCTTGTAGACGCCGCGGGCCTTTGCGGCGGCGATCCCTTCCATCTGCCGCTCGCGGCGCAGGTTGGTCTCGAACTCGGCGAACACGCCCAGCATGTCAAAGAAGGCCTTGCCGGCTGCGGTGGCGGTGTCCACGGGCTGCTCGGTGGCCTTCAGCGTGACACCCTTTGCCTTCAGCTCGTGAACGATGTCCTGGAGGTCCTTGAGGGAGCGTGCCAACCGGTCGATGCGGGTGATGACGAGCGTGTCGCCTGCCCGCAGGAACTGCAGCAAGATGTCGAGCTCGGAGCGGCCCTCGCGGGAGGTGCCGGTTTTCTTCTCCGCCCGGATCACCTGGCAACCGGCTGCTCGCAGAGCGGACTCCTGCAGCGAGAGGTCCTGGTCCGTTGTGGAGACACGGGCATACCCATAGGAGGTCATGAAAAGGCCAATCTGTACGATTTGAGTTTAGAGCCACGCACATTGACGTCCGAAAATACTGAAAGCAATCCTAGTCGGACGCACAACGGTGTCCGAAGCAGATGTCCTTCTACGGTATACCCAAATTGAAGCACTAACAGATATAGGACCATGTAGCTGGTCCTGCATAATCATCTTGCAGGAAGATGGCTTGCTAGGGCTTGCTCAAGCTGATCATACCACGTTACCATGGTTGGTATAAATGCCAACAATGCGGTTCAGAGAGATTTCCTATCATGACTGCACAACGGGTTAGGATCATCGAAGGTGGCAAGCTCATCATCCCGGCGCCCATGCGTCGGGAACTCGGGATCGCGACAGGCGATACCGTACTTGTCGATATCGAAGATGGCGAGATCCGTGTCCGCTCGCTCACGCAGGCCATTGCCCGGGCTCAGGCCATCTTGCGGCGTCATGTTCCGGAAGGCGTGTCCTTGGCCGACGAGCTGATTGCAGACCGCAGGCGTGAGGCCGAGCGTGAGTAAGGTGGTGGTGCTCGACTCCTCCGCTCTGCTGTGCGTCCTGAACGGGGAAGCGGGAGCGGATCAGGTGACGCAGGCGTTGCCCTCGGCCGTGATCGGAGCAGCGAACCTGGCCGAGGTCGTCACCAAGCTGCGCGAACGAGGTCTGAGCGCCGAGGAGGTGGAGGAGGTGCTCGGAAGCCTTCATCTCGATGTCCGCCCGCTCACGCAAGCGCAGGCCTACGCAACCGGGCACCTAAGACCTGCCACGCGGGCTCTCGGTCTTTCACTGGGAGATCGGGCCTGCTTGGCGCTCGCGGCTGAACTCGGCGCCCCTGCCCTCACCGCAGACCAGGCTTGGGGCAGTACCGAGGCCGGCGTGACGGTCGAGGTGATCCGAAGGTAGAGCAGCATCATTCTGGGCGGCGCACCTACCCACCTCACCCGGCTGCCTTTGGTATGACTGGCGATCGGCATGTCAAGGTAACAACTCGACAGGGTATATCGGACATCTGATTTCCTGACAGGGTTCTCAGACAGCGGAGGGTGAGAGCGGCGCGCCTCTCAGACCAGTCGATCCACATGCACGAAATCTGAACGTTTGGTAGACATAGAAAACGCGATGGTCGACTGGCCGGAACGTGATTTCGGCCGAGCCTGTGTCAAAACCCTCTGGCGTGCTAAGCTTCCGCGACGGCGGGAGGGTTGGAATGGTGGGTTTCATCGAGGGTGTTCAGCGTGGCCAGACGGTGCTTTTCCCGGATCGGCTCGACGACTGGATCGGCGAGGATGACCTTGTTCGCGTTGTCGATCTCTTCGTCGACGAGCTTGACCTGCCCGACCTCGGTTTTGTGCGTTCGGCCGCGGCGCGAACCGGTCGTCCGGGTTATCATCCGGCGGCGCTGCTCAAGCTGTTCATCTACGGCTATCTGAACCGGATCCCGTCGAGCCGCAGACTTGAGCGCGAGGCCAAGCGCAATGTCGAGGTGATGTGGCTGACCGGCAGACTGGTGCCCGACCACAAGACCATCGCCCTGTTTCGCCGCGACAATGGCCCGGCCATCCGCCGGACCTGTGCGCAGTTCGTGGAGCTATGCCGCCGGATCCGCGTGCTGAGGGGCAAGACCGTCGCCATCGACGGCAGCAAATTCAAGGCGGTCAATAATCGTGACAAGAATTTCACGACGAACAAGATCGCCAGCCGCCTCGCCCATCTGGAGGCCGACGTCGAACGCTACATCAATGAGATGGTGCGCATCGACCGGCAGGAGGAAGGCGAAGCCCGCACCGAAAAAGTGCAGCGCCTGGCCCGCCGCTATGGCCGGGTCCGCCAGGAAATCGCGCGGCTGAAGGCGATGGAGAAGGCCCTGGCCGATGCGGCGGACGGCCAGATTTCCCTGACCGATCCCGACGCCCGCGCCATGGCGACCAGCGCCCGGCACAGCGGCATGGTCGGCTATAATGTCCAGAGCGCCGTCGACACCGAGACCCATATCATCGTCACGCATGCGGTCACCAACCAAGGCTTCGATCGCGATCAGCTCAGCCCGATGGCGATCGCGGCGGCGGCGGCGCTCGGTCGCGAAGACCTGCACGCCATCGCCGACAAGGGGTATTTCAGCGGCCCGAGATCCTCGCCTGTCATCAGGCGGGCATCGCCACGACCGTGCCGCGCCCGGCCACCTCGGGCAATGCGGCCAAGGGCATGTATGTGAAGGCCGACTTTGCTTATGATCCTGACCGCGATGTCTACGTCTGCCCGGCGGGGGAAGAACTGATCTACCGTTACACCCGCGAGGAACGCGGGCTTCAGGTCCGGCGATACTGGATCAACGAATGTCAGACCTGCCCCGTTCAGAGCCGATGCACCAGCGGAACGGAACGCCGGATTACCCGATGGGAACATGAGCATCTGATCGACGCCATGCGTCAGCGGCTCAGCCGGGATCCCGATCTCATGACGCTGCGCCGCTGCACCGTCGAGCACCCCTTCGGCACGATCAAAGCGTGGATGGGCGCCACCCATTTCCTGACGCGGAGGCTGAAAAACGTCAGGACCGAGATGGCGTTGAACGTTCTGGCCTATAACATCAAGCGGATGGTCGCCCTGGTCGGGATCCGGCGCATGATGGCGGCCATAGCGGGTTGATATCCCCTCTATGGGCCTTGACTGGGACCACTATGCCGCCCACAGCAGCCCGTCAGCGCGCTGAGGCGTCGGATGGCTGCGGATTGAACGCGGAAATCTTGAGGCCATGCAACTCCCCGGGAGGCACACCACCGCCGCGCGTTTTGACACAGGCTCGGCCCTTAGCGGACAGTCGTCGCCCATTCGCCGTGAGAAGCAGCGTCTAAAAAAGCGGACCATCGATGGATGGAATCTTAGGACGGGTTCACCGGAGCGCTGGCGGGCCAAGCTTTATTTACGAAGGTGTTTTCGTTTGAAAGGAGCCTAGCGCCGAAAACGCGGAGTCCAGCTTTCTTCGAGCTTTTCGTCTTCATCCTCTTCATCCAGCCCTTCAGCTTCTGCCGTCAACCGTGCCGAATACAAGACGGTGAGGGTCTTGCCGTAGTTGCCCAAGCCAATGACATCCTCCGATACGATATGCGACTTGGGGCAATCAAACCAGTCGATGAGGTCCGCCTGCGCGCTGTCCTCGCGGGCGCTTGCGACATTTGCCCGATCAGCCCCGAAGCGTCGTGTCAGCGACCCCGCCGGAAGCGGCGAACCGGCACGGGGCCACCGAACCTTCGCCTCCTTCATGGCTTCGGAGAAAAGGCAGAAATCGATGACACCGCCCTCGCTCAATACGGCGGCTACCGCGCTGCGGCTCATTCTCGCGTAGCGCACGGCCGATGCGGTCAGTGAAGTAACGCATTCCTGCGCGATGGTCTTCACGAGGTCGAGACCATCCTCCTGCCGCGCGATGATGGGCTTGATCAAAGAGCTTGGCATCAACAGGGCAGAGGCAAAGAAATCTGCCTCTTGCTCATAAGGATCACGCGAACCAAAGCCCGCATGGGAGGTGTGCGCGCCATGGGCGAGTACCTGCTCGCTGTGCCCCGGAATAAAGTAGTGCCCAAGCTCATGTGCGATGCTGAATCTCTGGAACCCGATGCTGTTAATGTGCGTGGCGTACATGATGCCAAAGTTCGTGTCCCACTGCGCCAGCATGCCAGAAAACCCTTTGCTGGTCGCAGGTGCTGCTTCGACCTTGATACCCTTCACGGCAGCAATCTCTTTGGGATCGATTGGCAGTTTCGTAATGCCAAGCTCACGCAGAACCCTGTCCGCTGCACCTTCTGCCAGGGGAAGGCGAGGGACTTTCAGGCTCATTTCTTGCCGCTTTCTAGCTTGCCGTCCTTGAGCATCTTGATGAAGCCTTCAACGGTGTTGACCTCGGATTCCGTCAGGTTCCCCAAATGCCGATGCAGACGCTGCGCACCTTCGACACGGTCCATCGTGTCAACCCGGCCCAGCAAGTAGTCTGTCGTCACATCGAGGGATTTTGCGAGATTGCGCAGGTTGTCGAAGGACGGCTTCCGCGCGCCTTTCTCGAAGTGTGAGATAGAACTCGGCGGCAAACCGGCTTTCTCGGCCAGTTGCTGCTGCTCGAGTCCTCGTTCGTTTCGCGCGGCGCGAAGCCTGCGTCCAAATACGTTGTCGGTCGTCTCATCGTATGACATGCCGGTATCGTCTCTTTCACTTGACGTTTTCGCCATTTCATGGTTAAATGGCGTTATCGACAAGTATGCATGACGGGCGCGGCTTGTGCAAGTTTCGTCGCAGACCCGGCCAACAGGAGCAGGACACCACAACATGAGCCTTGATGACCCCATTTTTCGAAACATCGCCCGCTTCACGTCGCAGGATATCCTGCTCGCGGATGTGGCGGTGCGCATCCAGCTGAGCCCGACGGAGTACGTGACCGCAACCAAGCACTACGAGGTCATGGGGCAGTGGATCGACCGCCCCGGAAGCCCGTTGCGGGGCATGGTGGACGGGTTCTACGCACAGGGCGGCTTTTCGACCGGCTCAACTATTTCCGGTCACAATGATCGCTGTGACTACGATCTCGACGCTATGGCCGTGATCAACTGGGGACATAGCGTTGACCCGGAACATGCTCTGGCAACCTTGCACCGGGCCATCGCTGGAGAGGAAGGCTCGCGCTATTTCGACAAGTCGGAACGCAAGACGCGCTGCACGCAGGTACAGTACACCGACATGCATTTGGATGTGACCCCTTCGGTTCTCATCGCATCGATGGAGCCCAAGACCAGCTTCATTTTTCATTCGAAGCCCTCTGACCCTTCCGTGTCAAGGCAGCGTCTGTTCGCAAACCCTTTCGGCCTTGCGGAATGGTTTAACGCGCGGACGCAAGCTGACATCGTCTTCGGGTCCTACTTCGAGCAAGCCTCCTTGAACTACGCACGGGCGAGTGCGCTGGCAAAGGCGGACACCACGCCTGTTCCGGACCAGCTTCCGGCTTACAAGAAATCGCGGCAGGTAATCTGTCTGCAACTGATCAAGCGCTGGCGGAACATCGTCTATGATCGCAATTACCCGAAGTTGCGCCTGCCGCCGTCCGTGCTGCTGACGTACTATGTCGGCCTGCACACGGGCGGCGAGCGTTCGCTGCTTGATGAACTGATCCATCAGGTGAATAGCATCATCACAACCATCGAGTCCGCAGCAGCTTTCGGGCGGCGCGTATACGCGGAAAATCCTACCTGCAAACAGGACGTGCTGACCGACCGCTGGCCCGGTAGCCTCGATGATCAGCAGGTCTTTCTGGAAGAGCTGCGCGCGTTCGCTCGCAAGCTCTACGTGCTCAAACGCGGGGTCTCGCTAGAAGACATGCGCAAAATTCTGGAGGACCTGTTTGGCGAAAAGCCTGCTCGCGATGCCATTGCTGCCCTTCGCCAGCAACATGTGCGCGACAACGAGGCAGAAACCGGTCTCTACATTCCGGGTCGCGGAACCATTCCGGCCCTTGGCAGTCTGGCGGCTCCCGCCAGCGCCAAGGTGATCCCTTACAGTACGCCGTTCGGGGATTAAGCGATGCCGCTCTCGGTCCGCGAACAGGATGCCCGGATGCGGGCCGAGTTTCCGGGGTTCAAGCTTACGCTTGACCTCGGCTTCATGGGGGTTTGGGAAGGGACGCTTACGCCAATCTGCCAGACCTACACCATTCGCATCACCTATTTCGCGCGCGTCTTCTTCGAAAACTACACAGTCGCCAACCCCGTTGTCTCAATCGTGGTTCTCGACCCGCCCATCGGCCCTGACCCACGTGGCACGGGCGAGCCGCCGCAGCATGTTTACCGTTGGGAGCAGCCGCCAGCCTTTCCCCGCCTATGCGTCTATGATCCGCAGACTGACGAGTGGACACGCGAGAAATCCATCGCGGATGTTCTCATGCCCATGATCATCAAGTGGTTCTTTTTCCACGAGGATTGGGTGGTGGACGGTGTATGGCGCGGGGGCGGGCGGCACCCGGAAATTTCCAAGAATGAGGATACATGCAAACCAACGACACAACACTCAAACCCGGAGGACCGCGCTCGGCGGGATCGATCCCTCAACGCCGCGTTCCACAGGCTTGGCCGAAAGACCGGCGTTTTCGGATCTTATCTCTGGATGGCGGGGGAATACGGGGGGTTTTTCCCGCCTCAGTTCTTGCCGAACTAGAGACACGGTTCTGTGCCGGTCACCGAGTGTCGGAATACTTCGATCTAATTGCGGGGACTTCGACTGGCGGGATCATCGCGCTGGGGCTGGGCGCGGGGTTTTCAGCTGACGAGATGAAGACCCTCTATGTCGAGCGCGGCCAGGAGATTTTCCCGCCGCGCAAACAATCTTGGCTTTACAGCGCCACGTCGTTCCTCCGGCAGACCGTCCTCTACCGGTACGACCGTGATGCCATCGCTCGACTTTTATCCGAGACGCTGGGTGAAAAGCTCTTCGGAGAGTCCACCAGTAGACTGTGCATTCCAGCGTTCGATGGAACCCACAGCGAGGTTTTTGTTTACAAGACGCCGCACCACGCGGACTACAAGTTTGATCGGTTTGAGAAGATGATCAACATCGGTTTGGCCACATCCGCCGCGCCGACCTTTTTTCAACCTTTCAAAAACGTTGGCTATCAGCTGGTTGATGGCGGTGTTTGGGCCAACAATCCGGTCATGCTTGCCGTGATCGAAGCGCTCATTTGCTTCAATGTAACCCCCGCGCAGATCGATGTCCTGAGTATTGGGTGCGGTGGTAATCCTCCCCGAAAGTAAGGGGCTTCATAAGTAGAATTTTCTCGGCAAGATGAACGAGGAGATTTCGAATGAAGACAAGCAGATACACTGAGGCTCAGATCATCGCGATCCTGCGGCAGGCT